>JAJFTP010000048.1 GCA_021372895.1 Synergistaceae bacterium | reverse complement strand
GTCATATCAAGGTAAAGCCAGTCGCCGCTGCGGAAAATATTCTTTACATAGACGCCGTTATCGAGCATGTTTGTCTCTTTCAGTCCGTCGATATATACGGCAAGCACCTTTTCTATGTCCTCCTCAGGAAGACCCTTGTTGATATCTACCTTGCGCTCCGTGAACTTTCCATTATCCGGTATATAGAGCGTATAAGCCTCACTGCCGGATGCTGAAGGTGCGCCTCCTCCTGCCGGCTGAGGCTGTTCGACTTCGGCACCGCTGCCATAGACACCGCCCAGGCGCGGACCGCCTTTTTTATCTGCCCAGCTGAAGAAATAGTTGGTACCGAGATAGCCTATGGCGAACAGGACCGCGAGCAGCGCGAACCAGGCAAATATCCTGACTAGAATCGGGGCTTTTCTGCACTCGTCATTCCCATCGTCATAATCGTCATAATCATCGGTCTTGGCGGTTTTCGTCCTTGGATTACGGATATCTTCCTCATCCTCAAGTTCGCGTTTCCTGAGACCACGGCGCGAAAAGAGGGTTGAATATGCCGATTTCCCAACATTTTCAGCCGGCAAGGCACCCCTGCGCGACTCTTCCTCCCCCGCCATAGGATTCCTGCGGCGGACTGCAGGCTCATCGTAGTCAGAATCTCTTTTTTCTCTGATTACGAAATGTCGGGTTCTCTCTTCGGGGTCCCTCATTATATGCATTCCTCCTGTTACCCTACCGGACTACGACAGGGTGTTCTTTTATATAACTGACTATGCCATTAGCAAAACTCCTGCACAGAGATTCCCTGTAACTTTGGGAATTGAGCCTCTGCGCTTCGGCCGCGTCCGTCAGATATCCCATTTCTATGAGCACCGCCGGCATAGCCGCTCCTCTAAGCACAAAGAAAGGAGCCTGTCCCACCTTGCGCATCGGAAGCCCGGAAGTTTTTGCGGAAAGGTGCATCACCTCGGCAAGCGTCGTGCTTTCGTTTATTTTGTCGTTCTGCTGCATATCCCCGAGTATCTTCAGCAGAAGTTTTGTCTTTTTATCCGACCGCTGCTCCGCCTCCTTAACTGAATCGGCGCCGCCGCTGATTTCCTTGTTTTCTGTGATTGCGAGCTGCAATGCATCTTTGTCCGAAGGAAGCGCCATTATGTAGAACTCAAGTCCCGCCGCATGTTTTCCCTTAGGCATAGCGTTGCAGTGCATGCTGACAAACACAGCGGCATTCCGGCTGTTTGCAAACGCGGTACGCTCCGCAAGCTTCAGATAGACGTCGGTGTCTCTGGTATAGCGGATATCAACTCCATACGACTGGAGAATTGCGCCAAGCTGGAGCACCGCCTTTAGATTTATATCCTTTTCACGGGCACCGTTCGCCATAGCCCCAGGGTCATGGCCGCCGTGACCTGCGTCAAGCACAACTATCGGCCTCTCCTTGCCCTTGAACACCGTAGCGGAAGGAAGGACCGCCGGTTCGGCTTTCTGCTTTTGTTTCTCCGGCATGATTTCCTCTGTCTCCGCCTGCGGTTTTTGCATGGTCTTTTCCTCGGGTTTCGCCGCCGGTTTTTCTTCCGCTGCCGGAGGCGCCTCATCCGGCGCGGCCCAGCGCAAGCCTGATCCTTTCCTGCCTATTGCGGCGTAGAACTGATCAAGCACCGTTATCACAGACTTCGAGTCTGCCCACCAGTGTTCCCCTTCGAGTAAAACGGGGTTAGGCAAGCTGACGATGGCACCGTTCACGCGCACGATAGCGGAGTTATTCCAAAACTCCATTTTTTTGCCGCCATACACTACCACTATACCCTCCCGCACCGAACTGCGTGCAAGACCAAGTGCGGAGACGACCTCTTCCACCGCGACATCCGTTCCGCCATGTTCGTTCTTCCGCGAAGCGATGTCTCCCTTTTTTATATCTCCGTACCAAAGCGAGAGCGATTCCGCCGAGGCTGCGGCAGCCATTACGAAAAGCATAGCAACCGCAAACAGCAACACCTTTAGAATTTTTTTATCTGCCTGCAATGACAACATCCTCCACCACCAAAGTCGGCGCTCCTACCGCACCGAAGAACTCCAGGTCAGAACCTACCGCAACTATGCTGCCCAGAAAATCCATAAGGTTTGACGCGATCGTGACGCCGCTGACGGGCTTCGTCAATTCCCCGTTTTCTATCATCAGGCCTTTTGCTCCTATGGAAAAATCGCCGCTTATCGGATCTATCGTATGCAGCCCCATAAATTCCGTAACATACAGGCCATGTTTTATCCTGCTCTGCAGCGTTCCCGGAGTTTCAACGCCGGCTTCCAGGAAAATATTGGACGTCCCGACATCGGGCAGGGACGACATGTCCCTGGACGCATTGCCTGTAGAACGGACCCCGTCTTTCCATGCATACTGAAGATTATACAGGAAAGACTGTGCTATGCCATCCTTGATCAGTATCGTTCTGCCGGTCGGTACACCCTCGGAATCCCAGGGCCCGCTTCCTGCCTTCCACGGTATCCTTCCGTCGTCAATAAGGGTTATGCAGGAAGACGCAACCGCAGAACCAAGACGCCCCTTCATCATTGAACGGCCTTTATGTATCTCCGGAGAGCAGAAGAGATCTCCTATCACATCTACAAGCGAAGCCGCAACCTCAGGCTCTATCATTATCGTATAAACTCCGGTCGGTATCAGTGTGCCGCCAAGCGCAGACACCGTCCTTGATACGGCCAGATCCGCAGTCTTTTTTACATCGAGTTCGTCAAAACGGCGTGATTCAATGCCATATCCGCCTATTTCGATAAACTCTCCCTCCCTGGCAAGCACCGTAACGCCGCAGCTTGCACTGCTGCCGCGTTCCCAGCCGGCAAGCCCTGTTGTCGTGCAGTAGAAGGAGGCACCCCAACCGTCATTCCACGCGGCGCTCCGGACAGATATAATACGACTGTCCTTACCTCTGGCCATCTCCGTCATACGCGCGCACATATCAAGCCGTTCCAGGGGCGTTATCTGAGCGATCCGCGGGTCTTCAAGCTCAACAGCCGGATCCTCCGCAAGCTTACCGTCGTAAAGCATTATGCCCTCTTCCGGCTCGGAATTACGGCAGTTGAACAGGCTCCACTCGATAAGGTCCCTGACCGAAGAACTATCCAACCTGTTACCGTAGGCTATGCCCTGCCTGCCATCGGACATGATGGTCCTCACTCCGATTCCTGCGGTGAAACCAGTGACGCACTCCTCCACTTCGCCATCCATCATGGACAGGCTGGCCCCCGCACCTTCGGAGTAGAGGACGTCGGCAGCCGATGCTCCTCCGCGCTTAGCCTCATCAAGAGCCCATAATGAAAGGGACTCCGCATCGGAGCGGACAAAAGATCCCGTCACGCCGACATGACCTCAATTATCACCGCCGCGGCACGTTCAACATCATCCCTGTCCACGTCAATATGCGTGACCAGGCGGACGCGGCGCGGGTTTATCATATTTAAAAGGAGTCCGCGGTCTTTGCAGCGGGCCTCAAAATCATCATCTGAAGGATGATGCGGGTCAAGCGGGAAGAACACCATGTTCGTCATGTTAGGCGTAGGCTCGACCTTTACTCCGCCCTTTTTAAGCAGATCTGCAAGAAGTTGTGCGTGGCTGTGGTCCTCTGCAAGGCGCGGGATATTGTTCCTGAGGGCATAAAGTCCCGCTGCGGCGGCGATACCGAGCTGACGCTGCGCACCTCCAATACGTTTGCGCCACTTTTTAGCGCGTTCAATGAAATCGTGTGACCCGCAGAGCATAGAACCCATCGGAGCCCCCAGCCCCTTCGAGAGGCAGAACTGTACTGAGTCGACCTCTTTCGTGAACTCTCTTACATCAACGCCGTAATAGACAGATGCGTTGAAAATGCGCGCTCCGTCAAGGTGTACATGGAAGCCCTGCCTGCGTCCCTCCCGTGCCGTTGCCGCAAAACGTGCCGGATCGACGGCTATCCCGCCGGTATAGTTATGAGTGTTTTCAAGAGCAAGAATGGTGGTTTCGGGATGGTGGATGTTACCGTCAGCACGGCTGGCCGGAGCTATATCCTCTGCTTTGGGGATGCCTTCGTCGTCATCCAGCGGATAGGGACAGAGGCCGGCGACTGCTGAAAACCCGCCGACCTCGGCGTTCCATACGTGCGAACGTTTACCGGCAAGCAGGCTCTCTCCGTGGCGACCAGCCGATACAAAAGCAAGCAGATTGCCCATAGTGCCGGAACAGGCGTATATAGCGGCATCCATACCCGTCAGTTCTGCCGCGTATGCCGCAAGCGCGTTTGAGGAGGGGTCGTCGCCGTAAATATCATCCCCAACCTCCGCCGATGCAATGACGCGGCGCATTTCGTCGGAAGGCTTTGTAACCGTATCACTGCGAAAATCCATGATCTTGTGCATTATATATTCCCCCTTGAAATATTTTATAAAACTACAGCTGAATTCTGTAAGCCGGTTTTAAATCCCCGGAACAAACATCTTTATATATTTTTTATTATTCAGGGTATCCCTTGCTCTGGCGATCATTTGACGGCGTTTATATTTTCACTCCCAGCCTTGCCCAGGGTATAAAATCCTCGCTGACAGGTATGCCCAGATCCGCATCCTGTCCGCAGCCCCCATGAAAATCTGATCCGGCAGTCGGATATAACCCGAACTTATCCGCCAACGAAAGAAAACTGTATATCTGCTCCGGGCTGTGCCCCGGATAAAGAGCTTCAATACCCCATAACCCGCAGTCCCTGAGCCTTGAGATAAGTTTGCCGAGTCCGTCGTCGTCAAGACGAGTCTGAGCCGGATGGGCAAGCACTGCAAGGCCTCCGGCTCCGTTGATCAGGGATATGCATTCCTCCGCGGAGAGCCTCGCGCGGGAGACATAAGCCCGTCCCCCGGGACCGAGATATTTTATGAATGCCTCCGCCATCGTCGATACGTAGCCCTTCTGAATCATCAGGCGCGCGATATGAGGACGCGCGACGACCTGACCCCCGGAGAGTGCCTTCGCATCTTCAAGTAAAATATCAAGTCCGTCTGCCTGTAATTTTTTGCATATCTCCGCGTTTCTCACGTCACGGTAATTTCTTATATCATCAAGCTTGCGCTCAAGTTCGGTATTGTCCGGAACTATGCGAAAACCCAGAATATGCAGGGTATGATCTGAATCTGCGGACAGCTCGATCCCAGATAATCCCTGGACCCCATATTCCTCACATGCCAGCCTGAACGGGAGAAGCCCGTCCGTGGTGTCGTGGTCAGTAAGACTTAACAGTGACAGATGTCGCTTCTTCGCAGCATGTACGATAGCCCCGACAGTAAAGGTGCCATCCGAATACGTGCTGTGGACATGCATGTCGATGAGGATCATTCCGGTGACTTCCCATGCTCCGGGACGCAACATTCTTTCATAAATCCGACGATAGCCTGGGAGAGTATAAACGCGACTATGCCCAGCTTACTGAGGTCTTCCGTTGAAAACGCCTCAGTCTCTGCCGATTCTATCTGTAGGACGCCAAGTTTCTCTCCATGGGCAAATAGCGGTGCCGACATAACGGAACGCGAGTCCCTGCAAAACGGCAGATCCTTGGACGGTTCAAGCCTGCCTGTGACATAAGGCCTTCCGGATGCGAACACTTTCCAGACAGCACCGCCGTTTCTCTGGAGATCAGAGCGAGGTTTCCCACCGCATTCCGGTAAAAATAACCCGCCCCTGTCATCTGCAATGGCTATGAAAACAAAACTGCCCGCGGCCATTTCACGTATCTTTTCAAAAGCTATTGAGATCATCTCCGCAAAAGTCGCCCCCGTTGATAAAGCAGAGGAAAGCTCCTCCATGCTGGGGATCATACGATTAACAGAGTCGCGGTAATAAAGCATGAAACCTCCGATGGAGAAGAGGAGCACGAATACCGACGCCGTCTCAAACCATGAAAAAACTCCGCAGATCGAACCGGCCACAGATACGGCTGCGCACAGCAACAAGTTGGTCCTGTATGACCATCGTCCTGATTCATTCAGCCCCAGAAAAGCAGATATCACAAAAGCCACGAAAAGCCAAGCCGAACCGAAAACACAACTGAACCAGCCTCCGGCAACCATGAGCAAAACCCACAAATACTGCGGCCAGAATTTTCTCCTGCGAAAAATAAGGGCAGCCGGCCGTTCAGAACTCTTCACGATGCAGAAGCCCTCCGTCAAGAGTCAATATTGAAATGCCTCGGGAGTCAATTATAGCTGCGCTTGCAGGATCCCTGCCCTTTGGGATCGTGGTCGAGCCGGGATTCAGAAAAACAGTATCTCTTTCCCGCACAACGGATGCTATATGAGTGTGTCCCGAGATAGCAATATCTGCCTTATAGTCGAAAGCCATCTGTCTCAGAAGTGGAAAGTTATCCCCATGCATCATAAGTATTTTTTTACCGTTCCACCAGATGGCGACATAGGGGGCAAGCAAAGGAGTCAGAACCATCTGGTCCACATCCGCGTCACAGTTCCCTCGCGAAATGAGCAAGACGTCGCTGTATCCGTTTATAGCATCAGCAAGATCCGCCGGCGTATACCCGCCTGGGATAGCATTGCGCGGTCCATGATATAAGACATCGCCGGCGTGAAGAACCGCGTTTACCTCTCCAAAAAGAGCAAGCGACGCGTTCCACGCAGGAAGGCTCCCATGTGTATCGGACATAACGCCAATTTTTTCACCGTCTATAATTTTAGCTGCCATCTGTTTTTCACCCTTTCTGCCGCATATATTATATAATCAGAGCGCCAGTAAAGACACAGACAGGGGTGTAAGTTTTATGAATATCGACATAAAAAACTTGGAAGAACAGGACATAAAGGCTCTCGTGCATTCACTTGAGCTAGTCTCAGCACGCCTCTTCGAATCAGTAATTACACTTAACCAGACAGCGTGCTCAAATACGCCGGAGATGCAGGATATGTTCCATCAGTGGATATCCTGTCTCGGAGAAGAGGTTGTAGACATAATTGAAGAAAAAGGAACATTTGACCCGGCCGAACTTGCTCAAAAAATCGGAGTGACACCGGCAACAATAATCTCCCTTGCTTTTTCGCTCCACCGTCAGGGAAGGATCAAAATAATGGGAATAACAGCGGAACCAAGCGACGGCGGCAATCAGGAGATCTGCGGCTGTCTGAAATAGCGATCTCCATAGCGTATATACTTGATAGTTCAAAAAATTCCATCAAAATCTCGAATTTTATAGATTTTGTCCACAAAAAATGATCGAGCGGTCCGTCTTCTGAAACAGCAATGCGGACCGCTTTCATATCTGCCGGAAAATTTATTGCCCTTCTCTGAATCTCTTAACTACTGCGAGTAAACCGTCAATATCTTCAGGATGAACATCCCCGATGTTACCTATACGAAAAGTTTCCGCTTCTGAGATTTTCCCGGGATAGAGAACATAGCCGGCGTTTTTTGCATATTCATAGAACTGCTTGAAAGAAAAAGAACAGTCCTGCGGATAAAGAAATGACGTGATGATCGGTGATTGAAGCTCAGCGGGAAGCAGGGTTTTAAAACCGAGGGATCCCATGCCTGAAACCAATTTGTCATGATTGGCCTTAAACCGCTCGAACCTTGCCGGCACACCTCCCTCGTCATTCAGTTCCTTCATCGCTTCTATAAATGCTCTTACAACATGCGTGGGAGAGGTGAAACGCCACTTGCCTCCATAGTCTTCCATGGTTTTCCACTGACTATACATATCCAGAGAAAGAGAACGGGCGAAACCTTTGCATTTTTCAAGGGAGGACTTCTTTGCTATTATCAGCCCAAATCCGGGGACACCCTGTATGCATTTATTTGCGCTGCTTATCATGAAATCTATGCCCACTTCATCGACGCAAAACGGGATACCGCCAAAGCTGCTCATTGCATCAACAATAAACAACTTGCCGTATTTCTTGGCGATTTTTCCCACTGAAGCTATGTCGTTTAAGATCCCTGTCGTCGTTTCACAGTGGACTATTGCCACGTGGGTTATAATGTTTTTATCCGCCTTAAGTATATCTTCGACTTTTTCAATATCAATTTGCTCCGTCTCTTTTGCGGCGATTTCAGTTGTGTCTATATTCAAAATTTTTGCTATCTCTAACATCCTTTTCCCGTATGCCCCATTGCTCAGGACAAGCAGGTTGCCATCTCTTGGGAGGACGCTTCCGATGACAGATTCCACAGCGAATGTCCCGCTGCCCTGCATCAGCACGGAGGTGTACAAGTCGCGCGAAGATTCTTTTGAAACTGCGATCGTTACGAGGTCCCTCCGGAGTTTCTGAATAAGTGAGTTATAGTCTTCGTCCCAGGTACACCAGTCCCGCAGCATTGCGGCCTTAACAGAAGGGGTAGTGGAAAGAGGGCCTGGCGTCAATAGAAGATATGGATTTTCCAATATTTTCACCTCTTTTTTACCAAGTAAACTTAGAATTTTGGTTTATTTCATCAATGAAGGACGGCAGATTTAAAATATTTTCTATTACATAATCAGCTCCGGCTCTGTAGAATCTTTCTTCCGCATGTTTTTTTATGAGGTTGATTTTTTCCTGCGGCAAGGTTTTATAATCTTCCGGCGAGAGGCCGACTTCATTGCTTCCGTCCAGCACGCCAATGCTCCATACTCCGGCGTTAAGACCTTCTTTAATGTCACTGATGGTGTCTCCAACCTTTATAATACTTTTAGGGGGGAAAACCCCCAGTTTTTCCATATTTTTAAATATCATGTAGGGATACGGCCTTCCACAAGAGACCTCATCCGGCGTAACCAGCGCATCCGGGCAATAACCTTTCTTTTTGGCATTAGCTGTGACAACTTCCATCATCTCAGTTGTATATCCCGTCGTAGAACCAATTTTCAATCCCCGGGCACGAAGTTCTGAAACAACATCGACGACCCCTTCTATTGGTTCTGAATAATCAGAAAGCACCTGCATAAGCGCCGGTTCGAAGTCGGCGTACATATCCCTGACGTCACTTTCGTTCGGCAAATGTCCAAACTTCTCAACGAATCGTGAGGATATTTTTTCCATGTTCAGCAACGCCCTTATATGGTCGATTTTAGGCAGTCCCATAGGCTCTCTGGCTTCTTCGATACTTATTTCGATCCCGCGTCTTGCAAATATCCCGATGAATACATTAAGTGGGGCAAAGCAGCCAAAATCAACAGTCGTGCCTGCCCAGTCCAATATTACCCCTCGGATTTTCTTCTCGCTGTCTAACATTTTCAACACTCCTTATATATAGAATTTTATATTTTTACTACATCTGTACTTTTGTGGGAAATTAATTCGTAGAGCAGACGTACTATAATATTGGCCATGATCACAAGTACCGACAAAGCAGCTGCAGGAGCTATATCTCCCGCATCTTCCATATTTACGATAGCCACAGAGGCAAGTTTGAAATCCGGCGGATAGAGAAATACGACAGCAGATATCGTTACCATTGAATTAACGAAAAAATAGACCGAAATTTCAAACAACGCATCCCAACACATCGGCAGAGTGACCCTTAAGAAAGTCCTGTAGGAAGGGACAGACATTAATTCGGAAACAGCCTCTATCTCTTTGTCCAATTTTTTAAGGGCGGAAGTGGCTGTAATAAAAGGAACAGAATAGAAGTGAACAATATTTGCAAGTATTAACACCGTTGCAGTTCCATAAATGACTCTAAGGGGATTGCCGCCAGCGCTGAAGAAGAATATGAACGCTATTCCTATCGAAAGGCCCGGCAGCGCAAGCGGGATAACGGAGAACAGGTAGTCTACCTGCCGGATGAAATTATACCCGCGAACTTTTTCAACGAGCCATGCATTGACGAAGATAAAAACGGTACCAAAAACTGCGGTCAGGCCTGCTGTAATAATGCTGTTCCCAAAGGAGCTGAGCCCGCCTGTAGCCGGGCTGTCAACTAAAAAGTGTTCTATCGTCAATCCCATGTCATAAGGCCATGCTTTTATTATAGAAGCCATAAAAACTGTTGCAAACATGGCTATTATAAAGACGTTCACTGCAATACAGTATATCGTCAGCCCTATATCCCTGATTTTACCGGGGATGATTCTGTATGTTACGCTTTTTGAGCTTATTGTATCTCTGTTCTTAGATTGGGTCAGCCTGTCGGTAACGAACATTATTATTGCCGGGATCATAAGCATCAGGCCGACAACAGCTCCCATTCCGAAATTCTGCTGGCCTACGACCTGCTTATAGATATCCGTAGCAAGCACGTTGTAGTTGCCGCCGACAACCGTAGGAGCCCCGAAATCCGAGAAAGAAAGCGTAAAGGAGACCATAAACGCACTGATCAGACCGAACCTTGCTCCTGGCAGCACCACGGTCATAAATGTCCTGTATGCGCTTGCCCCCATTACTCTCGCAGCCTCATAGAGTCTGTTATCGGAGTAAGAAAGGGTTACAAACAGTATCAAAAAAGCCTGCGGAAATGTGTAAACTGTTTCACAGATAATTATTCCAAGAGGCCCGTAAAGAGGAAGTTTCAACCCGGCCATCGTAATGATCCCTTTATTGCCTATCAGATAAATAAGCGCGATCCCAAGCATCATTGTAGGCGCAAAAAGAGGGAGCATGGCGGTAAAACGGAGAAATCCCTTAGCCGGAACGTTTGCTCTTGTAAGTGCGTACGCATAGATAAATGCCAGGACAACGGACAATACGGCCACCCAGGAGGAGATGGCCACAGAGTTTCTGAGCGAGACGACAAGATTCGGTGATGAAAAATATTCGCTGAAGTTCATCAGTCCGATGAATGTGCCGTTGTTGTTCTGAAAAGCTTTTGCAAAAAGTGCGGCCATAGGACAAATTACGATGATAAACAAAAAAAATATACTAAATATCAACAAAAATAATTCTATATTATTGCTGCTCCTGATTTTCTTCATCTAAGCACTTCTTAAAGTAATAAGTTTATCGTTGGGGATGTCAATATATATATCAACGCCGCGTTTAAGGGAAATGCCGTCGTTATGCTGTGATGCTATATCCACAGTCATTTCGCCGGATTCTGAAAGTACAAAGATACGATAGAAGGATCCCCGGAATTCGATATCGGAAATTTTTCCATGTATACTGTTCTCAGAGCAATTATGGCAAAGCCTGAGGCTTTCCGGACGGATGATGAGACGCTCTCCGACAAAGTTGGCTGTTCCGACAAAATCAGCTACAAAACTGTTGCTTGGAGAATCATATATTTTTTGCGGAATATCAATTTGCTCGATAACAGCGTTGTTCATCACGATCATACGGTCAGCCATAGACAGGGCCTCTTCCTGATCATGTGTCACCATAATCGTTGTGATCCCCAGATGTTGCTGGATGCGACGGATTTCTTTGCGGAGCTTACACCTGACCTTGGCGTCAAGAGCTGAAAGGGGCTCGTCCAAAAGTAGAAATTCCGGTTTTAGAACTACTGCACGTGCCAGGGCCACACGCTGCTGCTGACCGCCGGAGAGTTCCTGGGGATATTTTTTACGGTGTTCTGTCAGGGCGACAAGTTCAATTATTTCATCTACCCGTGACGCTTTTTCCTTCTTCGAAATGTTGCGGTTCCACAAGCCATAAGAGATATTCTGTTCAACATTCATATTTGGGAACAGTGCATAAGATTGAAATACGATCCCAAAATTTCTCCTGGAGGGCGGCTCGCAGGTAATATCCCGTCCGTCTATCTCAATGCTTCCTCTTTCTATATCTTCAAGCCCGGCTATCACACGAAGCAGAGTGCTTTTCCCGCAGCCGGAGGGTCCAAGGATACAGACGAACTCTCCGTCGCATATATCAAAACTTATGTTGTTCAGCGCGATTTGGTTCCCAAACTTTTTCACTATGTTTTTTGCGCGGAGAGTCGCCATGATCAATTCACCTGCCGGTTATCCGTTAATTCTTTGGTTCGCTCTTGCCATCGTAGCGGGCGGTCCACTTTTTAAGGATACGGTCTCTGTTCTGGGCCGACCACCTCAGATCGTTATTCTTTACAAGCTGCGAGAAAGGATCCTTTGAATATCCATCGGGGATCTTGTCGCTGACTTTGACCGCGGTAATAGCGTAATCATCTTTCAGGGCATTGATAGCTGCGTCTGATATCGCCCAATCAAGGAACAGCTTTGCTTCTGTTTTGATATTCGGTTTCTTTATAAGCGCGTTTGCCTCAACATCCCATCCGCTGCCCTCTGCAGGAAAAACGACTTTAACAGGCGCGCCTTTCTTAAGTTGATTGACCCCGGCGTAACCGTAGGAGATACCAACTGCAAACTCTCCGGCAGCAGCCTTTTTGGCGGGTGCAGAGCCCGAGTGCGTGTACATTGCGATATTTGCGTGAAGCTTATCAAGGTATTCAAAGGCTTTTTTCTCCCCCATCAGGTGAATGAGGCCTGTTACTGCAAGAAACCCCGTCCCTGATGAGTTGGGGTTGCTCATGATTATCCTGCCCTTGAATTCCGGTTTCAAAAGATCCTGATATGATTTAATTTCCGGAAGATTGTTTGCTTTTGCCTCCGCGGTATTGACTATTATTGCGCACTCCCATGCATCGATTCCTACCCAGACAGGAGGATTGGCACTGTCTTTAAGCATTTTATTGACTCTGTTCAGCCCCTTGGGCGCATAGGGCTGTATCATCCCCCTGTTTTCCAGAACCAGAAGGCTGGATGCCGCAGTTCCCCAGACAACGTCGGCAGGAGTATTTGCACCTTCTGCAAGAAGCTTGGCAGTAATGATCCCGGTCGAGTCTCTGACTATCTTCACATCGATGTCTTTGTTCTGCTCCTTGAAAGACGCAAGGTATTTGTTTATCTGTTCGTTTTCAAGAGCGGTGTAAACGACAAGGTCCTTTGCGCTGGCTATTGATGCTGACATAACAACGCAAACATAGACGGACAAGACAAAGAGAAAATATCTTCGCATATTTTTGAAACACCTTAGACTCATTTTAATAATCCCCCTCGAAATTGAAAAACTTTTATGTACCAACACATTAAACTACTCATCCGTAACGGCTGTGTGCGGCAAACGTTACAGATGTGTTAAAAATAACCGGTGTCAATTTTTTATCTTTTGAAGGGCTATAAGGGCTATGATATGTATTTTGAGTTACGGAGACTCCCAGGCGAGACAGGAAGTTTGAGGCTCACGGACAAGGCAGTGTCCCTGGTGAGATCACAGAGGAACAAAAAGATATCTACGCCGACCTTGGGATCCCGATCCCATCGTTATAAATTTGGGAATGTAGGTTAAATATGACCCAAAACAAGGTCGATTTTATCAAAACTTACTCTTTTTCGTTACCCACCATGGAGCCATCGAAGAATCTTTATGACCGCTTGCAACCAGTTCCCATAACATTGCAACAAGACTGTTGATGCGCGCAATAAAAGCAAAGAGCGGCATTATCGGCAAAAAGCAGACTCTGGACATATCATCCCTTGGCCTCTCTGAAAGACACATGACGAATATAAGATACATAATCGTCAACATTGCAAAATAAAACATGTATATCAGAAGGAGCAAACTTAAAGCATAGCGGAGCGGATATGCCGCAAAAAGCCAGACTGTGTACAGAAATATAACTATCGGCATCGCTATCTGTGAGAAAAGTCCGGTGAGAAGGATCATAATGAAATTAGGCCATCCAAGCAGCCTCGGATCAAATGAATGCCAGTGTTTACGAAAGTACAGGTACGAAAGATCTCCGTCCCACCTGATCCTCTGCAGAAGAAAACCCTTGAAAGTCCGAGGTACATCTGTATGTCCTATGGCCTCAGGGTCAAATATGATCTTAAACCCATCCTTGTATCTGCCAAAATAATTCTTAATACGGAGAGTCAAATCCAAGTCTTCCGCCGTTCCGGCATCCCAGCCGCCTACAAGATCGAGTATTCTTCGCCTGAATATGCCAAAAGCCCCGGATATGTTGTTGACTACATTAAATGTGCTGAGTCCAGTCTTGGATGCCTGTATCGAGATAAAATACTCTATGGCCTGCAATGATGCAGCAAGAGAGTCATCCGCGTTACGCACACGCAGGCATCCGGATACAGCCGCTACTGCAGGGTCTTCAAAATGCCTGGTGGCCCTCTCGATCATGTTGTTATCGAATGATGTGTCTCCGTCCAATGCCATAATAATCTCACCGTTTGCAAAACTTAATCCTGTGTTAAGGCTGGAGACACGCCCACCTCTCTGCCATTTTGGAATAACAACGAGTTTTCTGTTATCGAAATTCGATACATAATCCACCATTCCCGTTGCAGCTTCATACGTGGCTTTATTTTTTGCTGCCCCGTCTATCATTGCAAATATCTCAATTTTGCCCGGATATATCTGCTCTGTGAGTGAAGAGATCGTCCTCTGTACATCAAGCCCTTCGCTGTAACAAGTTATGATGCATGAAACAGGGGGGAAATATGGACGTCGTTCTCCCTCGCGCATGCGCTCAAATGTATATTTAAAGACACCTGCGATGATAAGAATTGCAAGAGGCAGTTCAAAAAAAAGCACAAAGGGTACGAAGCGAAAAACAATGGACCATAAATCCCCGCTGTTCAATGGATAGACAATCTGAGCCATCAGAAATTGAGCGTAGTTATGCATCTTCCCGGCTGTAGTCTGATGACAGTTCCTCTCCGAAAATCTCCATCTGCCTTTCAACAGATACACCTGAAAGATCGCACGGCATTGCAAAACATTTTGCTGTAATGCTTATTTTAGGCACAGAAGGTACTGCTATAAGATCAGACAGGGCACATATACGGCGGGCGATTATATTGCATTGTTCATCCGTTGTGCGGGGCAGGAGAATCCAAAATGTGTCCGGAGCCGTGCTGGTGGTCATATCGGTATTTCGGAGCATTTCTCGTATGCGCGAAGCCATTTCGGACATAAGTTCTTTGAAAAATTCTTCTCCCAGCGCCTCCTCAACCTCATAGACTCTTGAAAACTTTATTCCAAGCACTGAAAAGGCTTCGTCAGGGTAACGTTTTCTCAGGTTGACGAACCAGCCAATCGTATGGCAGAAGTATGAGAAGACAACATTATTCATATCATCAAACAGTCGTATTGCAATCTGCATCGTCCCCGTTCTGACTGCCACAGATCCCTTTTCAGAAATATGGAAACTGAAGATGTTGCTGACGGCGAGATCCTCAGGCTCCGTCTGAGTTCTGCAATAAAAACAATCCGCTTTTACATCCGGTTCTATAAAACGGGAACCGCAGACACAGCACTCATAGGATTCAAGCGGGTGGTCATAGTCACTTCCAAGGTGGCGCAAAACTGTTTCACAGTTCGGGCATACAAATGACATATTCCTGGTAAAATCGATTTCCGGCGCGACATGTCCACAAGTAAAGCAGTGTATCATTGTCTTTTTTTCGAAGTCTATGCTGCCGCAGTTTGGACAAAGATCTATATAGTTTAAATGGCCGGTCCCGCATTTGGGACACCGCCGGATTCTGTCAGTAATCTCAGTTTTTTCTATATATCCATTCTCCTCAAGGTAATTAATGATTTTTGTGGATGACGGCATCTCTGAATCAAACTTAAAAACCCCGCATGTCCTATACATCTCTTCCCCTCTCAGGCGCTTGGGAGAGATTAACTCATTATCCAGGAGCAGTGCGGCCACCGGATAGACATATACCCATGGGGAAAATGGAACGCATAAGGGTTTAAGCTCGTATGCCTCTCCCCTTATATACATATATGACATAAGGCGGAGGTTATGATTATCAAGTAATTTCTCAGAATGGATCTTTTCTAAACGATCAAGTATTGTCTCGGCCTCTGTAAGTCTTTCCTGTATATCGGCGGTTATGCCGTCAGACAGGCAGTCTATATCTCCCATAGAGTGTGAAAAATATATAGGATCACAGCAAAACACAGCAGATCTTCTGAGTAAAGCCAGAGTCTCAAAAACATTGGTTCTGTTCTCTGTGTTTTTGTTGCTCAGGCCGTCGATAATTATAATACCAGACGAGACATGATCATCCATCAAAGCCTGTGGCGATGGATAATCAAAAACTTTCTCGTTTGAAAAATGAGATATATCGTTTCCAAGAAGGATTCTATAAATTTTATATTTGCCCATTTTAATACCCTCCTTCTAATGGAAGAATCTGATTCCCCAGTTAACTTTCAACGGCAGTCCGTCCACAAGTTCTTCCGGCAGGAGAGGCTCTTTGAAATTCAAGCATACCTTTATACTTCGCAAATTGGAGAGGAAACTGTCACCAAGTCCATTTGGGGCGTTCTGGGCTGTTATCGGCATTTCTTCAACCTCAGCGTCAATACGCCTTCCTGTTCCAGGAATAACCACCGTTGCTTTCGCTCCAGGTTTAACATTTCCGAAATCTTCAGGCGCAACATATACGACAGCCTGAGCAGTGGATGGATCGGATAACCACATAAGTTCCTCACCTGCGCTGACATTCTGCCCTACAGAAAATTCTATAGATTGCACCCTCCCTGTCCTTTGGGCTGCTACATCAAATGACGATCCGGCGAGCCCTTCAAGATAGCTGATGCTTTTGTTTAAATATGCAATACGCTCCTCTGTGCCTTTTTCTACTGTGACGCTCACTCTGGATGCAATGATACTCTGCCGTTCTGCCTTGGCTGAGCGCAGCTGAGCTTCCGCCTGGTCAACTTCTGCTCTAGTAGCAGCTCCTGCATTCATAAGTGACCTCATCGTATCGGCTTCTTTTTCAAAATACAAAATTGTTTCGTCAACCAGCCTGGTGGACAAGTGAGGAACGGGATTATATTTCCTCCCAACAGAGGAGACTAACACTTCACGCTCTGCCTTCATCAAGGCTAGTTGTTCAAGCCGTTCGGGAGTATTTACCCTTTTTATACGTGCAACAGGTGCTCCGGCAACAACCTCAGAACCGCTTTTTACAAGCATTTCGACGACCAGACCGTTTTCAGGCGTCCTCACAGGATATTTCTCCATCGATATGATGCCGGGCGAGGAAGCGAAAATCCATCCGGCAAAAATATGCCCTAGAAGGATGGCAAAAGGCAGAAAGACAATGAAAAGGATGGACCACCAAAGCAGCTTTGCTCTCCCCCTCTTTGATGCGGCATATGGGATCCTCACCCCGTCTTTTATTTCCGGGTTCTTTTTATGAGCTGGAGAGAATGAAACTTTCATTAGAGCATCCTCCTGTAGTCTTCCCATGATTGTATCAAGATGCCCTTAAAGCTCCCGCTGTTGATCAGGCGCTTGCTTATTTTCATCATACAGCTTTTATACCGTTCCAAGCCAAACGACATATAACTTTCCTCCGGAGGCAGGTCCTTCTCCACACTCTGCGCCAGCGAAATCTTAAGGCCAGGCTGCATCAGCATTATCTGCACAACACGTTCCACCACAGCATCAGGGTTGGTGGAGTATAGCATCACAGCAATATATTCAAGGTTGATTTGTTTGAGTCCATTGTTTGAGATGACGCCAAGTTCTCCCTCAAGATACCGGGGGTGTATCGATATCGATAAAGGCAAGTCCGTTATATTTTTTACTTCTCGGACTGTTTCTATAAGTTCCTTAAGCAGTTCAGGCCTGCGATTCTGTGCAGCAGGCAGGGAATCCGGCTCAATATCAAGGTGTATCCCCTGGAATTTAAAACCTGACATCTTACGCACAATATCAAGAAGCTTTGCACGCTCTTCCGGATAGATCCAGTTAGGCTCCCCAAGCAGAAGATCCACACGTATGCCGGACATCTTCGCTGAAGACAGCAGGCCTTCCAGTTTCATCCTGTTGTAATAGACATCAAGATCAGCAATTTGAGCTGGGTCCAAGGCGAGGAGAATGTGTGAGAATCCTTCCCTCTGCAGTTCAATAAGGCGCTCCTGCCTTGTTTCAGGCGCAAGAAAGGGTGCGGCGTCCCAAATATAAACTGATTTCGGCTGGAAACTGGCTACATCAGGTAAAACTGTATCACCGGAATTATCGGCATCAATTTTTATCGGGACTGTTTTTGTAGGGATACTTTCTTTTACAGATGCGTCTTCTGCATCTCTTATGTCCAGTTTTTCTCTGGTTTCAGTAATCTTTGCTGCTGGCCTTATCTCTGTCATTTTTTCGGTTTTAGAGGCCGTTGCTGAAGGTCCTACCTCCTGTTGTTGTTTTTCGGTCAGCGGTATTATCTGCCCGCTGCCTCCCGGCACAGATGAATAGGAGACAAGCCAATCAGGGTCAAGCAGTCTCGCTCTCCTGGAGTTGTCTGATATAGGGCGAAAACGCTCTGCAGGTTCAAATGTACGTCCACCCGGATATGCATAACTCAGCAAATCGGCGCCGGTCTGCATAAAAATCATCTCCGAATCAAGCATATCCAAGGCGACACGATAGTACTGGTAGCGGCTCTTCTGGAGCTGTTCAAAGGTATCGCCGGCAATGGATGTATGCCGGATTATCCTCTCGCGCACAGCCTCGGACATCGCAGCCAAACGTGATTCCTGGGCCCGGATATTTACGACAGCATAACCGGCAAGGGCTACAGCTTCTTCTGCCTCGCCCTCTATTTTGATAAGCATAAAAAGTTCTTCTCTCTGTGCCGCTTTTAAATCTTCAACCGCCGCACTATGGACCTTGTCTTCCTTAGACTTCAATGTCCCTACCGGCTCCGTAATATTAACTGCGGCATAAACCCCTGTACCCATTTCACCGGGGAAATCTTTGTCAGCAGTCATGCCGATAGTAAAAGAACCCTCCCTGTCCGTACTTCTCTTTGTTTCAAGAAGTTTTTCGTATCTGCGGAGGGTCTCTCTGCGCATCAAAAGCTCTGGGTGAGTGGCTGTATCAGCCGTCAAACCATGAAAATCAGGTAAGGTAGGGATATCAACATACTCCGGCATGGGCCAGAGACATCCCGTGGCAAGGCGGATAATCTGAAGAGCCTGTGTCTTTCTCAGTGTTGATACAGCTATATCCCTGCGGGCCATATCGTAAGACGTCATAAATTCAAGCCTGTCGGCAGGAAGCAGCAGCCCCTTCTGCTGTCGTTCGGCAAGAACTTTTGAAACCACCGGCTCCGTTGATAAAAAACGTTCCGACATTTTTGTTTTTTCACATTCAGCCCAAAGCGTCACATATGCTTTCCTAAGTGCCGTTAAGTTGTGGAGTGTGATTATCTGCGGGCGGTATTTAGCGTTGACCGAACGAATTTCGGCTTCGATTTCACTTATCTTTTGCTTGCTCCAAGTACCGAAAATAGGAAAAACAAGACCGGCGCCAACACCAGCTTTTTTGTATGACTTTGACTCCTCGCTGGTTTCAAACAACGGCTCGTCGCTGTAGGAGAGTGTCGCGTTTAAAAAGTATCTTACCCCCATCCGCTGGCGCTCAAGCTCCTCAAGCTGAGAATCACGCCCCATGGCCGAAATGGCTGCAAGCACCTCAGGACCGCTATTTACCATCGTTTCAGCCTCCGAAAGTGGCGGCAGCGATTTTTGCACGGAAGAAGAGGCTGGTTCTGCCTTGACCAGAAGAAATATGAACAAAAGCAGAAATATCCATGATTTCTGCAATATGCCTCTCTTTCTGTGGTCAAAACAAAAGAGCATAGTATTCCTCCCATATCATTTTTTATAATTTTTCCCCAATATTTACAATACAATTATATCATTAACTGTATTTAATCCAGAAATCATATAAAAATTATATACACTGTTCAGGCCAGACCGTCCAAGAAATTACATTTGACCACAAAAAGGAGTAATAAATCTAATATTTTAACGATAGTAAGCGAGATCAAATGAGGAGATATAGGGGAAATACCTGTAACTCATGCAGGTCCATGTATTTTATGCAGGCTGAGCAGATCAGTTATGGCTGCGATAAAACCAATCGTGCTGATCGGTATAGTGCAAAAAACCAATAGCCTCGCGGACGTGGGACAATCCTCGGGCAAAACTCTTCTGAATTTTCGGCTCCTTCATACAGATACGCTTGCATGAAAACAATAAATCATTCCCTAAAAAGGGGCCTCTTAAGAGGCCCCTTTTTAGTGGGTTAATACTCAACTTCCCCACCTCTTGCTACTAGTGGATTCAAAACCTCTGTTTTTCGTCTTCTCTGTATGTTATTCAGCGGAGAACCAGTGGCTCTAAAATATTGAAGTCGCTGGATTCCCGATCTCGAAACGCACTCGAAATAGTTCAGTCACTATGGTGATTTGTTATGTCCCTCTTTCGAGGAACAGCGTCCTTCCTGATCAAAAGCATGCGGGAAAGACGGTGGGAAAGTTAAGGACATAACTCTATATTATCCGACCTTAGCCATTATCATTTTGCCGAAGCCCGTAATTACCGGAAAATAGCCCTTCAGCTCTTCGTCCAGCAAGGGATCTCCTGTGTCTGCTATAAGCGGTTTTCCAAAAAGGGCCGACATCTTTGAAGAGTTGGCGATTATCATAATGTTCTCTCTGGGGATCATCCTGATAACATCGGGACTGAGCTGCTGGTTGCCCCTGCCAAAGATATGCCCCTGTCCGCCGATGACCGTTATTACAAGATGGCGCTTGTTTTTCCCGAAACCTGAAAGTGCGTCTCTGATCTCTCTCTCAGTCATGTCCCTTCCTGCAAGCGCTTTATTTACTACGGCATCCACTCCAAGCAGCGTGCCCTCGATGTTAAGTTTCTCTTTTATCGAGTATGTGGTATTTCCCGACCCTATCAGATATATTTCATCTTCCCTCATGTTTTTGATGACATATGACGCGATATCAAGCATTTCGGAACCATCAGAAGAGAAGCTTCCGGACTTCCTGTCCTGCATGAACTCCCTGTCATCGGGCACCCTCATATAGCCGTAAAGGCGCGCGTTTACGACGTTATTCCTGAAGGCATCCTCATCAAGGTCCATTACCTCAGCAGGAACGAACCTCTTTACCTTGCCC
>JAJFTP010000047.1 GCA_021372895.1 Synergistaceae bacterium | reverse complement strand
GCGCATGCCGACCCTGTAAACAGCGCCGAAGCCGTCGTAGCCCTTAAGGCAAAAGACGAATGGAAATCCGCAGGGTCGCTCGAAGAGCTTACAAAAAAAATGAGTGAAACGTTCAGGGATTTTCCGGGCGTTCAGCTGAATTTCACCCAGCCCATTGCAGCAGCCGTGGATGAACTCCTTACAGGAACAAAGGCTGACCTTGCGATAAAAATAGTCGGGCCGGACATGGAAATACTCAAGAAAAAGGCGGGGGAAATTGAAAAGATCATTAAGACTGTGCCTGGAGCAGCCGATGTGCAAAAAGACCAGGTTTCAGGCACGCCGCAGCTCAGAATTACTATGGACAAAAAAGCGATTGCGCGGTACGGCATTAACGTTGAAGATGTCCAGGAAACTATCCGCTCCGCCGTCGGCGGAGAAAAAGCCGGTCAGGTTTTCGAAGGTGTCAAGAGGTTCGATATCCTTGTCCGCTATGTCCCTGAAGCGCGCGGAACCTCAGAAGCGATAGCAAATATCATCGTTGCTGCGCCGGGCGGTCTAAAGGTACCGTTGTCGCAGCTTGCGAAGATTGAGGAAATTGTCGGTCCGCGTCAGATCACACGCGAAAACAATCAGCGTTTTATCACCGTGCAATGTAATGTAAGAGACCGTGATATCGGTTCGTTTGTGAAGGACGCTCAGGCGGCGATTGACGCAAAGATCAAGCTCCCCGCCGGATATTTTGTCAGATGGGGCGGACAGTTTGAACTGCAACAGCAGGCCAACAAACGGCTGATGCTCGTTGTGCCGGTTACGCTCCTCATTGTGTGTCTGCTGTTGTATGCGGCGTTCAGCTCCATGAAGAACACCTTCCTGATTTTGCTGAACATTCCCCTTGCCCTTGTCGGCGGAGTGGTTGGACTCTTTGTCACCGGTCAGAATCTTTCGGTTCCTGCGTCGGTGGGGTTCATAGCTTTATTTGGCATTGCTCTTGCCAATGGTATGGTTCTTGTTACTTATCTGAACCAGCTGCTTCGTGATGGAATTCCGATGGAACAGGCCTGCATTCAGGGGGCCTGTTTACGTCTGAGGCCGGTCCTTATGACGGCTTTGGCTGCAGCTCTCGGTCTTGTGCCAATGGTTCTTTCCAGCGGCTCCGGCAGCGAGGTGCAGCGGCCTCTTGCTACAGTTGTGATTGGTGGACTTATAACTTCAACTGCGTTGACTCTGCTCGTAATTCCGGCTCTTTATCGCTGGTTTGCCATCAACCCCGAAGAAGATTCGGTAATGAAATAGGGAGGATTATATGAAACAGATACAAGCATATATCAAGTCGCACAAATTGGGTAATGTAGCCATGGCTTTGCAGGGAATTCAAGGTTTGCGCGGCATGACTGTGCTGAATGTCCGTGGCTTCGGCAAGCGCGGTGAGTCAGAAAGGGCTTACCCGGTTGTGGACGATCTTCTCGATTTCGCTAAGCATGTGAAGATCGAGATCTTCTGTAACGACAATATTGCAGATGAAATTGTGGCGATTATAGACCACAATGCCCGCACTGGACTGCGAGGTGATGGCAAAATATATGTCTCTACAGTCGATATGGCATTCAAAGTTGGTGGCTCTAAAATAAGTTAAGGGGCGGCAAGCCAAAAGGAGAAAAAATGAACAAGCTCATTATTAGTGCGACATTGGTCTTGACAGGTCTATTGCTGGCTGGGTGCGCAGCTGGACAGCTTAATACACATAATCACGATTCGCAGGTCTCTAGAGATACATTTGTAGAAGCGATAGCAGAGGCAGTTCCAGCTGGATTCGGCTATCTTGTTATACAGACGTCAATCAAGACACACCCGGAGGGCTTCTATCCGATGGAAAGCTCCGCATCACATCATGGCGCCGATCATTATCCGTTTGTTGTAACTGTTGGACAGCAGTCAGTTACATGGAGCGTCGAAGGTGCTCAGGCCGATACCCCAAAGTATGCACCGGACGGAAGTACGCCGAAGGACCCGGAGGCGGGACCTGGTATGCGCTACTCGCTGGACAAACGACTCCGACTGAAGCCTGGCATATACGATGTCAGGATAGAACTGCCGGATGATAATGCGATCTCTGTCGCAAAGGTGACTATACGGGAAGGCAGAACTGCTGTTGTTGAATTCAAGCCTTTGTACAAGATGAAGAATCTCCCGTTCCGTATGCCTTCATACCTCAAGGGAGTCTCATCGCTTGAGGTATACATTGACGGGAAAAAACAATAAGCTCGCTATGAAGTTTTTATTAATGATCGTTATGACATTATGTCTCATATTATCGATTGCCACGACCGGCTTTGCGGCCGATAATATCAAAGGGACAGTAACAAAGATCGACGGTTCCACAATCACTGTGAAAACGGCAGATGGAAAAGAGCTGACAGGAAAAAGCGTCGATGCTACGATCAACGTCGGTGACAGGGTTTTTGTGAGTCACGGCAAAGTGAGCAGAAAGAGAATGCTGGACCGGCATTGAGGCTGCTCCCGGGCGGCGGAAAACCGCCGCCCGGACAGTTTATATAATGTTAATGTACGGCTAATCGGCATTTCCGGAAAGGATTTCGATAATAATGGATATAAAACCTCTTCTTGAAAATTCAAAGATCAGACATCTATTGATTGCGCTTGCAGTCATTATTCCCTTTGAAATAGGGGCTCTTTTTGGAAAGAACCTGCCTGACTGGATTGAATGGCCGCTATTCTTAGGTATCATCGTCCTGTTCGGCAGGAACGTGCTCTTGCATGGTCTCAGGAGTCTTTTCCGCTTTAACTTTTCGGATATTAATCTCCTGATGACTATTGCCATCGGCGGAGCTCTTTATCTTGGGAAACTGGAAGAGGCTGCAATTATCGTAACGCTTTTCGCGTTTGGCGAGACGCTTGAGGATTTCGGAATGAAGCGCAGCCGCACAGCCATTGAAGCGCTCATGGCGCGCGCTCCGAAGACAGCCTGGATCAAGGGGCGAGAAGAACGTGTGCCGGTAGAATTAGTGTCTATTGGAGAGGTAATCGAAATTCGGCCCGGCGACGCAATTCCACTTGACGGAGATGTTATTGCAGGAACTTCGCTCGTTGAAGAGGCGACGATCACCGGCGAACCGCTGCCAAAGACAAAGAATGTCGGCGATGCCGTCTATGCTGGAACCCTGAATACGCAGGGATACATTGAGGTGCGCGTAACCAAAGCGGTGGATGACACTACTCTGGCCAGGATTATCATCCTGACCGAGGAAGCAGCCCAACAAAAGGCAGCGTCGCAAAGGTTTATTGAACAGTTTGCCAAATATTATACGCCGGCAATCATCCTTGGATCTCTGGCTCTTTATGCAATTCCGGTTTGGCTTTTCGGAGGGGCTCCTGAGCTGTGGCTGTCGCAGGCGCTTAGCCTGTTAATTATTGCTTGCCCTTGCGCTTTGATTATTTCTACGCCTATCGCGGTCTTCTCATCTATTGGCAATGCCTCGCGTAAAGGCGTATTGATTAAGGGCGGTCAGTTTCTCGAGGCCCTGGGGCGTATGAAAGCAATCGCTTTCGACAAAACAAGAACGCTTACCAAGGGCAGCCCAGTTGTGTCAGATGTAAGAGCATTCAACGGCTATACAGTAGAAGAAGCGCTAGCCTGTGCTGCCGGACTCGAGGTCTTTTCGGAACATCCTATCGCGCAGAGCATTGTGGACAAGGCCGCCAAACAATCGCTGGAAGCGCATCCATTTGAGAATTTTCAGGCAACCCCGGGAAAAGGCGTGAAAGGGCAGTGCACAATCTGCACCGATCCCCATCACTGCCTCGGAAGCATGCGGTTTGTGGCTGAGGAGCATTATGTGCCTGAGGAAGTAGCTTCTACCGTTTTGGAACTTGAAAAACAGGGCAAGACTGCCATTGTCATCAGCGATTCTATTCATGTAAAAGGAGTAATTGGTGTTACGGACGATATAAGGATAGAGAGCAGACAGATGGTGGACTCTCTACGGGAGCTGGGAATAGAGCCTTTCATGTTGACAGGCGACAACGAGATTTCTGCTAAACACGTTGGCAGTCTGGTTGGAATAACCGAGATAAAAGCAGGGCTTCTTCCGGATGACAAGGCCCGCGAGATGCAGTCTATGACAAGGCGTTATGGGACAGTTGGCATGGTCGGTGACGGAATCAACGATGCGCCCTCCCTTGCTGCGGCTTCGGTTGGCATTGGGATGGGCACTGCAGGATCTGATCTCGCCCTTGAGAATGCAGACATTGCCTTGCTAAACGACAGGCTTGATCGCATCCCATTTCTTGTTCGTCTTGGAAGACGCTGCGTCCAAACTATCCGGTTCAATATTGTAGCTGCTATCGCAGTGAAAGCTCTTTTCATGGCGCTCGCAATTTCTGGATACAGCAATCTTGCGCTAGCGATTTTTGCAGATGTCGGAATGACAGTGATCGTTATTCTGAACAGTCTGCGGCTTTTTAATTTTGAGGCAGAAGCTGCCATGCCGCCCAGCTAAATAAAACTTGGAATTTCGACGATGACTATTGAATCAAGATAGATGTGAGCACGTGGATTTGCGTCTGCCGTATTGTTCCAGTTTCCGGAATATATGCTGCAGATATATCGATGCTTCGAGAACATTTTATGTTTTCCGGGAATTCTGATATTATCAATAAATAGCCTTTTCATCAGGTATGCAGGATAAATCAGCCATGAAAGGTGTAATTATGCGGATTACTGCTTTTGCAATAATAATCATCATCAGCATTTACGCCGGCCAGGGCCTTGCCGAGGAACCGAAGAAGATACAGGACAATTCTTTTTTGATCGAGGAGGCTTACAATCAGGAAGATGGAGTAGTACAGCATATACAGGCTTTCCAGTACCAGAAGAAGTCCAAGGAATGGCTTTATACTTTTACACAGGAATGGCCCGTGCCGAAACAGGCCCACCAATTCTCGTACACAATCCCCTTCGCCCATCTGCAGGGCGATGGATCTCGCACCGGCATCAGCGACATCGCCCTGAACTACCGATATCAGTTGATCATGAAAGACAATGTCGCTCTTGCGCCGCGTTTTTCACTGCTGCTTCCAACAGGCGACTACAGAGAGGGATTTGGGAACGGAGCCCTCGGTTATCAGGTCAACATCCCACTGAGCATTGAATTGTCGCATAAATGGGTCACCCACTGGAATGCTGGAGCCACAGTTACTCCGCGTGCGAGAGAGGCGTCGGGAGCGAAGGGTGATCTTTGGGGATATAATCTCGGAGCCAGCGTAGTTTACCTTCTTTCAGAGAATGTAAATGTGTTGACCGAGGTTGTATGGAATGCGTCTCAGGCCTTGCAACCCGATGGGTCAAAGGTTTGGGAGAATAGCTTTTTCATCAATCCTGGAGCTCGCTTCGCAATAAATTTCAAATCAGGATTGCAAATTGTGCCCGGAATCAGTTTTCCCATCGGAGTCGGATCGTCGAGGGGCGAGTATGGTGTGCTTTTATATCTGTCTTTCGAGCATAAGCTCTTCTAAGTTATAGTCTTTTGATACTTTACGCGCTTAGCTCTGCCAGTAGAGGATAGAGTGACGAATAATAGATGGCTTCTACTGTCTTAACGTACGATTTTTTACAAATCGTGAGCTGACCCCTATTTGTTCGTTTTTAGTGGTAGCCGATGTCCAGGCGGTCAAACCGTCTGGACAAAACAAAAGCGAAGAAGAAACTATCCAGACGGTTAAGCCGCCAAGCGGTTTAGATAGTAGTAACTTCAATATCCAAACGTCTAAGCCGCCAAGCGGTTTAGATAGTAGTAACTTCAATATCCAGACGGTTAAGCCGCTAGACGGCTTAGACATTATTGAATCAGATATCCAGACGATTTAACCGTCAAAAAGTCCATTGCAAAAAAAATATTCATGTTATAAAATAATATTAGTTGTTTCTCTCACCATTTTCTGTTCCGCCAAAGGCGGAAACCTTCCATGGTAAATCCATGACCTTATTTGCCTGCATTAGCTCGCAAAGAAACCTACAAAGCTGCAGGTCATTAGCCCTGCGCTCATACCCAACAGCGGCGGCTGTTATCAATCAAAATCTCATATCAATTAGCTCAAACAAATATTTAGGTATAAGATTTTGATTTAAAAAAGATTCTTTCCACGTTTTAGAATATAGTTGCAGAGCAGTCTTTTGCTATATTCCTAAACCAATAAATGTCTTGTTGTGCTATCCAAAAATACACTCCTTTGAACAAACAAATTACACACAACTGATTGAAACACATCTCGCCATAGCGGACTAATCAACCGTTAGAGGTTGGGTCTGGCATTCGCTACTTTACGGCTGTCAACCGTAATCGTAGAGCCAGGGGACTCGCTGGATGCATGGAAACATGCTTGTCCAGTGGGGATGAGGGCTGCATTCTGAAATGGGTGCTTCTACTCACTAGAAAAAAGATTATGGGCGACTCTGATGTTTTGCTGAAAATGGGTGCAAATCCCATATAGGGGGTATCAGTAATGATGCAACCTATCACGGCGAGGGAGGATAAGGCAGTAATGCCGATTCCAAATAGCTCAACTCGTTAAAGCGTCCTGACAAGGATGCGACCGTGTAATGACTGTAAAGGTGCTAAGCCAAACAGCTCCGAAGTCTACTGGTGACCGAAAGCCTGCAAAGGGAAGTAAGGGAGGCCTTCTATATTCGACTCCTATCAGCCAGTAGATGGATACGCGACACCTAACCAGTCTAACAAGATCAGCAAATCTAAAGAGGCAAGTTCCGACCGGCGCTCAGGCGCGCGAGGAATGAGAGCAAGACCGACTACCTCCCGCAAGGGGTATAGCGCTGCAAGGCAGTGGCGCTATATAGACTGTTGAGGTGACGCTCAACACACAAGGTCTGGGAAAAGGTCATCCCTGTGTTTTCAATCAGTTTATTTATCGGGAGGGTGATCACCTCCCCCCTTTTTTCGAAGGGGCCCTGGCGGGCGTCCTATCAAATAATCGGGAGGTTATTATGGACAAAGATGTGGAATTTGATACGGCCAAAGGATTTATTCAACGGATAGCACTCCTTGTTCAGCGTGGGTATTATTTCTATTGCATAACAAAATACCCAGCTGCCAAGCAAGACAAATGGAAAAAAATAGACAATAAGCTGGTAGAGAAGTATTCTGCCAACTTGTTGAAGTATGTGACAATTTATCGCAAGAAAAAGGGTCTGGCAAATTTTCAGGCATTAAGGTATCGGGACACTTGCGTCCTGTTGCATACCCCTGGAATAGTCCCAGAAACCTATGACGATAAATTTTTAGATATTCACACAAACCCTCTCACTTTAAAAGTCGGGGATATTGTTGAATATCAAATCCGCATGATTGAAAAACCATGCAAAAAAGGAAAGGACCAAAAAAATCACACGAAGTCTCCTCAAAAGTATCAGGTAGATACTATTCTTACAAATCGATGCCTCAGAACTTTAAAAGGAGACTTGCTTGCCCTATGTCCTACAAGGATACCGGCTATAATTGTATCCAAATTTGCCAAACTAAACCGCTTATTAGGCTGCAGAAGCGTCCGCATTCAGATGTATCAGATTAGGGATGAGGTGATAGCTGAAGCCAAGAAATGCGGCATGAATATACCTAAGAATAAGTTATATATAAGCGCTGAAACTAAGTTTCAGCCACAACATAAAAAGGAGACAGGATAACCCTGTCTCCTTTTTTTTTGGCTAAATTTTAAAAATATTCTTAAACCGTTCACTTAGTGGTCACTTAGTGCCCACTAAATTCTAAAGCGCAGACAAAAAGCATCCAAAAAACACATATCTTAGTGGTCACTTTGTGGTCACTTTGTGGTGTCAACCAAAAACCTCTTCCCTTTAGCCCGAGAAAAATGAGCCGTAATCAGCAGGCGTAGCGGAGCAGCGTCTTTACGCCTGATGATGGGCTTACGGCTCATGAGCATGCATCCATGGCTCAGGCTCGGAGAGCCCCGCAAGCCGTGGAAGACACGAAGTGTCTTAACGAATGAGCCGCATCGTAGCGTGTAACCTACCTCCCTGCCAGTCCAAAGACTCCCACCCTTAGCGGGTT
>JAJFTP010000046.1 GCA_021372895.1 Synergistaceae bacterium | reverse complement strand
AAAGATGTATGTTTGCTGTATACAGTTAAGTTAAAATAATGGAGGGTGTCATTAATGCATGACCACGAAAAGGCCAGCTGGACCAAAGCATACGAGTGGATCCGTGACGCTATCGAAGCAAGAGAGATCGAGATGGGAGCTCCCTTGCCCGAAAACCATCTTGCCAGGGAGATAGGTGTCAGCAGAACGCCTATCCGTGAAGCCCTGCGCAGTCTGGAACAGGACGGATACGTTAAAATAATTCCCCAAAAAGGCGCCTTTGTATCAGAAATATCCCTCGAAGATCTCAAAGAGATATATGACATACGCAAACTGCTTGAACCTTTCGCGGCACTTTCCGCAGTAAACAGGATCCCGGAAGAAGAGATAGACGAGATGGAGAAAGGCTGGAAAGCCCTCAAAAAGGCTGCGATGGCAGGAGAGGTAGACCTGACACGCGTTTCTGAGATGGATCTGCTGCTCCATATGACCATCACTAAATATGCAACTAACAAGCGTATAGGAGTCATTATCTCAACATATCACGCCCAGATAAAGCGCTTTCAGAAGCTTTCCGCACAGTCGCTTTCAAACATACATGAAACGATCGGCCAGCATCTTGAGATATTGGAAAAATTGCGGGAGAGGGATGCCAGGGGGTTGTCCTCTCTGCTCTATGAACATATAGCAAAGAGCGAGAGTAACATAATGAAAGACTATTTTCTCAAGTAGAAGCAGATAGCCGAAGGAAAATATCATTATGAAATTCAGAAGTTCCGAAATACTTTCAGATCCGGTGTTTACTGAAAACAGGGCCCTTTATAAATCTATGGGCTTCTCTGACGAAGACCTAAAAGGTCCCCTAATAGGGATAGCAAACTCATGGAACGAGCTGGTACCAGGACATTACAACCTCAGGAACCTTGCCGATTTCGTAAAAAAGGGCATATACAGGGCAGGCGGCATGGCGGTCGAGTTTGGCGTAATAGCCGCCTGTGACGGACAGTCATGCGGACATAACGGCATGAAATACATACTCCCCACCAGAGACCTTATAGCATGCGACATCGAAGCAATGGCCGAAGCCCACAGGCTTGACGGCATTGTTATGCTTGGATCATGCGACAAAATAGTTCCGGGCATGCTGATGGCGGCCGCCAGGCTGGGCATTCCGGCGATATTGCTTGTTGGCGGACCGATGGCCGGAGGCGTTTCCTTTGACGGGCGTAAAAGCGACTCCACCTCTGTTTCGGAGGCGGTGGGGATGCTGAGCGCCGGACGGATAAGCAAAGAGACTTTATCAATGCTTGAAGACAATGCGGCACCCTCATGCGGTTCATGCTCATACTACGGCACGGCCAACTCGATGGGCTGTGCGGCAGAGGCCATGGGCATGTCCCTCCCGGGATCGTCACTGATACCCGCTACAAGCGCTGCCCGTTCCAGGGCAGCGGAAGAGACCGGGAAAAAGATCGTCGAACTTGTCAGGCAAAACATCACAGCGCACGACATCATTACGAAAGACTCCCTTGAAAACACTGCGAAGATAATGGTCGC
>JAJFTP010000045.1 GCA_021372895.1 Synergistaceae bacterium | reverse complement strand
CAATTGACACAATTAAGAGAAAACGAAGAAGTCAGACCTACACAGCTTCCTGATGCCGGTCTCGAAGGTCTGAAGAAGTCAGAGGGGTCAGACCTACACGATTGATACAATATGATATATTTGTATCAATCGTGCAGTGATCAGAAGATCTGAAGCGAGGCTGTTGCCAAGAGGTGGGGTATTACAGGAGTTGGACATTTTGTTGATCGTGTAGGTCTGACCCCTCCGTGTTTCCTTCCGGAGCGCACCCCTGCAGATTCCCAAAATGGGTTACAATTGATTGCCGCCAGAGGTAATAATTGGTATCTATTTATTTAAAGGGAGACAACGAAAATTTATGACTCTTGGTTTTGAAAATGAAACAATGGAATTTAAAAAATAAACTGGAGAGCTTAAAGAGGCTGTGGCCTCTATTTGTGCAATTTTAAATAAACATGGATATGGAGAATTGTTCATCTATGCATCAGATCCGCCATTGTTCCGTGTAATTTGTAAGGTAGTCACCACATAAAAAAAATTTTCCAAAAGAGCATTTTAGTCCCTGCTGTTGCGGGATTGGAGAGTATTTGTTTTACGGAGGGTTTTATATTATGCAAAAAAACGACAACTTGGAAAATCCATATCCATCTTTGGGAGAAGTGCTCCTTTATAAAACTGCCGATGGCACTACTCGTGTGGAAGTCCAGTTCCACAATGAGACCCTGTGGATGTCTTTGGTACAAATGGCTGAACTTTTTCAGAAGGATAAATCGACCATCTCAAAACATATAAAAAAGATTTTTGAAGAGGGAGAGTTAAACCCAAAAGCAACTGTTGCAAAATATGCAACAGTTCAAAATGAAGGCGACAGGAGCGTCAAACGAGATATAGAATACTATAACCTTGATGTCATAATTTCTGTCGGATACCGCGTCAAATCCATAAGAGGCACACAATTCCGCATTTGGGCAAATTCTGTACTGAAAGAATATCTTATAAAAGGGTTTGCCATGAATGATGACCTGCTTAAAGAAGCTGGCGGCGGCAGATATTTTAAAGAACTTCTCGAACGCATAAGGGACATAAGAGCTTCAGAAAAGGTCTTTTATCGCCAGGTATTGGATATTTTTCCTGGAGTCCCGCCAATTCCTAACGAGTACGCCGGGTTAACCGCAATAAACCCAGCAATGATCGCACTTTGACAAAAGATGATTTGATCTAAACCTCGGTATGTGTTAGTGCATATACATAACGATGAGTAGCCAGTTGAAAACTGTCGAAAGTCGGCTATTACAGGACTTGCTTGGCTAGCTCGTTATGTGTGGCCGGGAACCCAGGCCTGCAACGCAAGAAAAGAGGGCTGACTGCCGCCTGTAGTCACAAAAATCTCATCTATGCCGTATATCAGGTCATACCTGCGCATCCAGTACTCCGATATCGCGGAGCGCAGTCCGGTAAGCCTCATTCCCGGCGCATAGTGGGTCGCCCCACCCTTTGCGGCTTCATAAAGCGCTTCACAGATCTCCGGAGGAGCAGATATGTCCGGTTCGCCAAGAGTGAGGTCGATGCTGCCCCTGATACCGGCGGCAACAGCCGCCATCTTCATCATCGAAGATGGCTCGATATGCCGGTAACGTTCAGAGATGAGGTTCTTGATCACGCTAAGATCTCTTTTCTGACTTGCGCTTAGCCCTCATGCTTGCCTTTTTGGCATGGGGGTCGCCGTATACTGGCACAATGCAGAAGAATTCAAACGGCTCATCTCCAAGATTCCTGAAGGTATGTTCCTTGCCGGCAGGAACACGCGCCCAGTTCCCCTTTGACATATCATAGTGTTCTCCTTCAACTTCCACTTCGCCTGTGCCGGATATTGAATAAAGAAGGTGATCCCAGTCATGCTTGTGCGTAGGGATCGATCCATGCGAAGGGAGTATGAAATGGCGCATGACCCAGTCGTCCCAGAACCGGCCGGGGCCGAAAACATTTCTCTTTATTATGTTTGGCGCCAGCGCTGATGCATTCAAGGTAGGCAGGTCAAGAACCGAGCCATAGTTTTTTTCACTCTCTGACATTTTGACTCCTCCTCTTAATTTCAATAAGACTTATAAACTCAACTTTCCCACCTCTTGCTGCTAGTGGATTCAAAACCTCTGTATTTCGTCTTCTCTGTATGTTATTCAGCGGAGAACCAGTGGCTCTAAAATATTGAAGTTGCTGGATTCCCGCTCAAAAGCATGCGGGAAAGACGGTGGGAAAGTTGAGTTATAAATCTTCAAGACACTAAATTATGAAACGCAGCAGATCGCATGCGATAACAGCGTAATACTAAGCGACAGATCCGCAAGCGTATATATCGATACGTCAGGGGACCTGTCGCAAGCATTACTAAGTCAGCGTCGCCGGATACCCCGTTTTATTTATTTATTTGCCTGAGACCTGCCAGTATCTTGTCCGGTGTTGCCGGTATGGCCTTTATGCGTACGCCGCACGCGTTGTTTATCGCATTGCAGACTGCGACATGCGGGGCCGCGAGCGGCATTTCACCTGTCCCCGAGGCACCGAACGGCCCAAGCGGACGCGGCGTCTCGACGTGAATGAGCTTGATATCATCCGGAATATCCTTGATGTATGGGAAACCCATTGTGACAAAATTGTTATATTTATTCTCATCGAGGAAATCTTCAGTCAGGGCAAGCCCTATCCCCTGGGCGACACCACCTATCTGCTGCCCGTCTACCACAAGGTAGTTGTTGATTACGCCGACGTCTCCTACGAGCACAAACTTTTCGCAGTGTGCCTTTCCCGTCTCTATATTGACTGAGACCATGGCAAGGTTGACTGCGAACATGTGGAAGCCGAATGGCTTGCCGAGACCTGTGTCCTTATCATTGCCCGAGCAGACCTCTATGCTCCCGTCGGCGTTCTGTACGCATGCCTGGGTGTAGCCTTCGTAGAAGGTGGGTATGTTCTCTGCGACCATCTCGTCGTATGTGCGGTATGTTCCGTCAGGCTTGCGCATCGCGTCAAGAAGCTTTTTGCAGCTGTCTACTATTGCATTCCCCACCATGACCTGCGAACGGCTTGCCGCTGCCGCTCCGCTGTTCGGAGCCTTAGCCGTGTCGCTGAGGACCAACTTGATCTGTGTGGGATGGAGATTCAGCGGCTTCAGAGCTTCATGTGCTGTTCCAAGACAGCCCATGTCTGCACCCTGTCCATGGTCTTCCCATGTGTTGTAGACGATCACTCCGTCCTTCGTGAGCTCAATGTTGCTTGCCGCCTCATCGGCGCCGTCGTCGTTCGAGTTGTAGATGCCTATGGATACGCCTACTCCGAACTTCACCTTGTCACTGCTCTTCGCAGCGGCATCCTTTTTCATCTCTTCATAGACAGGACGTGCCTTCTTCATCATCTCGGGAAGCGGGAAGACTTCCGGTGCATAGCCGGACGGCATCATTCCGCGCGGATTTGTCGTGAACGGCTCCCACTCAAGAAGGTTCATCTCACGGAAGTCAAACGGATCTATGCCGCACTTCTCGGCGAGCATGTCCATAGCTGTCTCGCAGCCCCAATAGGTCTGCGGTGCGCCGTATGCACGGAACGCTGCGCTCCAGCGGTGGTTGCTGAAGCAGGTATAACCGGTCGCACGCATGTTCTCGTATGCGTATGGCGCGAAGAAGAACTGTCCGCCCTTATTTGTGAGGTCGTTTGACGACTCGCTGTACGGGCCGTGATCCACCCACCAGGTCTGCTCTAATCCTACGAGCTTGCCGTTTTTGTCGGCTCCGGCACGGATGTGCATTAGAAACGGAGAACGCTTGGGCGTGCGTATGTTGTGTTCCTTCATGTTTATGCGCATATATACCGGACGCTGGCATGCGATGAGAGCTATCGCAAGATAGGGTTCATTAGTAGGCGCTACTTTGTATCCGAATGATGCGCCCATGTTGTTCTGGATGATGCGGATCTTGGATGGCGCAACGCCCACTCCGCGCGCGATCATCATCTGATGACGGTAGACGCAGATCGATTTCGATGCTATCGTCAGGCGGCCCTCTTCGTCATAGTATGCGTATCCGCAGTCCGACTCAAGAACCATGTGCGGCTGGCGTGAGCTGTAGAATTCTTCGTCTACAACGTATTGGGCCTTGTAGAGGTCGTCCTTCGGATCCTTTCCCTTTGTGAAACAGCGTTTGTTGAACGCGTTGGGCATTCCGTCTATTCCGTCGATCTCGTCATAGACTTTGACTGCATCCGGGGCCTTCGCCTGATAGATGTCGATAAGCTCGGGCAGCGCTTCATAGTCAACTTTTATCTTCTCCGCCGCAGCGCGTGCATTTGTCTCCGTATCGGCACAGACTATCGCTATGCATTCGCCCCACTGGCGGATCTTATCGCCCTCTTCGACCATTATGCGGCGTTCCCAGCCATCCGTAGTGACCGAAGGACATCCTACCTGACCGCGGATGCGGTTCGTCCCCCTGTTGGCCTTGACGTCCTTGTAAGTTACGACCTTAAAGACTCCGGGCATCTTCTCCGCTTCACTGATGTCAATTTTGTTGACCTTCGCGTGCCGTACGCCTTCAAGTGCAAACGGATATGCGAACAGGAACTCTTCCGGCAGCTTCAGACGATCGTCATCACCATAGTCAAAAGTACCGGTTGCCTTGAATATTGCGCTGGGACGCGGATATTTTGAATTCCAGATCGAGTCTCCCGGCTTGTACATCCCGGCCAGATCCTCGATCTTCTCTTCCCCGCGCAGTATAGCTGCGGCCTTCATGACAGCGTCTACAATCTGGACATATCCGGTACAGCGGCACGCCATCCAGTTCTTGCCGAACCAGTCGCGCACTTCTTCGCGGGTCGGGCTTGGATCCTGGTCGAGAAGAGCCTTTGTGCAGGTAATAAATCCCGGGGTGCAGAATCCGCACTGTATCGCGCCGCATACGATGAATGCCCATTGAATTGCATGGAGGTTATCTGGGGTCCCGATCCCTTCGATCGTAACGATATCAGAGTACTCGGGGACATTCTTCCAGCGCGTGATGCAGGAACGTACTACCCTGCCGTTTAGGATGATGTTGCAGACTCCGCACTGGCCACAGTTGCAGCCGCGCTTTGTTCCCGTCATCTTCAACTGGTCGCGTATAACAGTAAGAAGCGTCGTTTCGGGCTTGCCTATGACCCTCCTGGGCACACCGTTGATGGTCAGGTTCTTAACATGATAATTTGCTTCTGTCACTGTAAAACAACTCCTTTCTCATTTTCATAAACCGGATTATTTACTGCTGACGTATTTCAGTACTCCCCATACAAATAAATGGAGAAAAACACCGGTATCATATTGGAGTCGGGGTGAAAGATAAGAGAGCGCAGGTTTTGACTTTGCGTCAGTTTCTTTATGATCCCCTTTCCAAATTGGACGCTTGGTGCGTCCCAGGAGGTCCCGCAGTTTACTGCGAAGCCTTTGGAACTTCGGCATTGCAGCCGTTGTTCTCTGGTTCGCCATCATGGAAAATATCTTTAGACGGCAGAACTCGGGGTTTGCAACTCAGTTGCAAATTGTAGTAAATTTTCTGCATTAATAGTACAGCTCCATTGAACGTGCAACAACTTAAAGTGCAGATAAGGAAAATAATGGCCTGTTTTATCACACATTAGGGCATTTTAGTTTTTTGGCTGACGGTAAATTTGACATATAATGAAGCGTTA
>JAJFTP010000044.1 GCA_021372895.1 Synergistaceae bacterium | reverse complement strand
CCAAAGTAGTGAGCGTGATCATCCCTAAAAAACTGGCCGGAGATATCCGTGCCATCAAGGTGGTGTGCTAGCCATGACAGAAAAAGCAAACATTATCTGCCGCTGCGAGGAAATAGAGATAGACGAGATCCGCGAGTGGATTGCCGAGGGCTACACGAATTTTGAGGAACTTAAAAGGATTCTGCGCGTCGGGATGGGGCCGTGCCAGGGAAGAGGGTGCCGCGACATAATACTTCGCGAACTATCGAAGGCTACCGGCAAACCCATCTCAGAGATCGACCCCGGAACCATAAGGCCTCCGGTAAAACCAATCAAGCTCGGCCTCCTCGCCGGGGACGAATAGGAGGTGCAGGTTATGGAATTTCCGAAAACCGCTGATGTTGTAATAATAGGCGGGGGTGTCGTAGGCACAGCCACGGCATATTACCTTGCAAAATCAGGAAGAAAGAATGTCGTGCTTGTTGAAAAGAACACAGTCTGCTCAGGCTCGACGGGCCGCTGCGGAGCGGGCATACGCGCACAGTGGGGGCTGGAACTCAATTGCCGTATGGCTTTGGCCTGTCTCGATACATTTGAACATCTCGACGAAGAACTTGGTCTGCCCACCGGCCTTAACCAGGGCGGATACCTTCTTGTAGCGTATAAAGAGAAGGAATGGGAGCAGTTCAAGAAGAACGTAGAACTCCAGCACAGCCTGGGCATAAAGACAGAGATATTTACAGACGTAAAAAGGGCCCAGGAAATCTGCCCTGGCGTCGCTGTCGAGGATGCGCTCGGATTCACATTCCATCAGAGAGACGGCCATGCGGACCCGTTTCTCACAACATTCGCCTTTCAGGAAGCGGCAAAGCGCTACGGGGCAAAGTTCTACAAGTTCACAGACGTGACCGGTCTTAAGACCGAGGGCGGAGTTATAAAGGCAGTAGAGACAAACCGCGGAACCATCGAGTGCGGTCAGGTCATCAACTGCGCAGGGGCGTGGGCTCAGGACATTGCAAGGATGGCCGGGATCATCCTGCCAAACTGGGCGGAGCGTCATGAGATCATCATTACGGAACCTGTAGATCCAGGCGTGTGTCCGCCAATGCTTATGAGCTTCAGCGGGAACTATTACATACAGCAGCGTCCGCACGGATCGATAATAGCAGGCGAAAGCCCGTCGCACGAACCGCTTTTGGACTATACATCAACCGCACATTCGATTGCAAGCATAGCGAGGACAATAGTCAAGATGCTCCCCCGTGCAAAGAACATCCGCGTAGTCCGTCAGTGGGCCGGTTATTATGACATGACTCCGGATGCGGCGCCGATCCTCGGAGAGACCGATGTCAAGTGCTTCTGGCATGCAACTGGCTTCTCCGGCCACGGATTCATGCTGGGCCCGGTGGCCGGCCAGATCATGACCGCACTTCTCAACGGTGACAAACCGCCTATTGATCCTACTATCATGGACTATCACCGCTTTGAGCGCGGTGAGCGCATAGTAGAGCCGAACGTCGTCTAGTCGGAAACTTTAGGAAACGCCGGATCAAATGCACAAAAGAATTTTTATCCGTGTATTGTATCGAATAGCTTTTCCTTAAAATTTTATAGAAACACGGCAGCCGGCATATCAATATGCCGGCTGTCTTTCTTTTATTTTTTTGACAGAATATTCCCAGCAGATTTAACTGCTATAATCTGCAGATAACAATGTCAGGGGTGATAGAATAATGGAACTCGTCAACTTGAAGGGCGGCACATGGGCCGTCCCCGGGCCAGTCAATATCGGCGTCTATGTAAAAGAAAACGGCGCGGTGCTTATCGACAGCGGCAACAGTCCCGACGCAGGACGCAAGATATTGCGCCTTATAGAGGCAAATGGCTGGAACTTAAGATGGATAATCAATACACACTTCCATGCCGACCATGTCGGCGGAAACGCTTTCATCCAGAAACGCACGGATTGCGGTATCGCAGCATCACCCAAGGAGGCCTTTTTTATCGACTTTCCCGAGACGGAGCCACAGGAACTATGGTCGGGGGCCGCACCTAAGCAGCTGTGCAATAAATTCCTGCAGGCTGAGAAATCAAATGTGACAAGACTTTTTGCTCCCGGCGACGAGCTTGAGGGCTTCGGGCTTGCTGCCGTGGACCTTGCGGGACATGCACACGGACAGATCGGGGTCCGCACACCGGATAACGTGCTTTTTATCGCTGATTCAGCAATATCTGAAAAAATACTTGAAAAATACAGCATCCCGTTCGTCGCTGACTTTGAACGCGCTATGGCGACTTTTGATAACCTGGAGAAGATGGCTGCGGAAATATTTGTACCGTCACACGGGGATATATGCTCCGATATAAAGCCTATGGTCAAAGCCAACAGGAGCTGTCTTGAAAAACTTCGCAATGAGATAGCAGAGATATGCACCGAGCCAAAGACACGCGATGACATCCTCGCTTCACTGTCCATCCGCCATGGGATCAATATGAACCTTGCCCAGTACGTGCTCATATACAGTACCGCAGCGGCCATCATAACTCCGCTGATAGACTCCGGCGAGCTTAACATGAGCTTCGACGCGGGAACTCTATACCTGAAAAAGAGGGACTGACCTGCAGTACCGGATCAAGCAGGAGCAGGCCGCCAAAAAAACCGTGCGGCCTGCCCTTTAATGTTCTGCGGTCGGAGTGTTCCGGCCGGTCTTTTTGTTATCAGTCAGGTCTGCGTTTAAGCTTAAGCTGTTTCGATGCTGTGAAAACAGGAACGGGTTCACGGTCCGAGTCACGCTCCGCTCCCTCTTCTGCGCATGGATCTTCTTCTTTGTTGTCACTCTTGCGGTAGAGGACCTGCTGAGATTTCGAGCCGTCACGGTAAATCGTGATGCCCTTACAGCCCAGCTTCCATGCCAAAACATATATACCGAGCACATCTTTGACAGAACTGTTGTGGGGCAGGTTTACCGTCTTCGAGACAGCAAGGTCCGTGTATTTCTGGAAAACGCTCTGTGTCCGGACGTGAAAAACCGACGAAACGTCGTGTGAAGTCACAAAAACCGACTTTATCACATCATCGGGCAGCCCTTCCTTCAAGGCCTCGGCGTAGTAACGGTTGACCTGCTTCATTATTACCTTTGTCCCGTCTATCTGCGTGCGAACGCGAGTGTGTTCCAGTGCAAAAATAGGTTCTATGCCGGAGGAGCAGTCTGCCAGAAGCGCAATCGTCCCTGTAGGGGCTATACAGGTGAGCGTCGCATTACGGCGTCCAAGGTGCGCGAGATCCTCAGGTATGCCTTTCTCAATGCCGAGCAGCACCGATGTTTCATGGGCGGCAGCCTTTATAACGGACATTATCTCCCCGGCAAGCGCAAGTGCTTCCTCGCTGTCGTAAGGTATGCGGAGCTGAAAAAGAAGATCCGCCCACCCCATAACGCCCAGCCCTATTTTGCGCGTATGCCTTACGGCCTCCGAGATCTCCGGCAGCGGGTAGTGGTTTACATCTATGACGCTGTCAAGAAATCGCGTTGCGGTGGCTGCGACTTCTTTAAGCAGTCCATAGTCAAACCGGCCCTTTTTGAACATACCGGCAATATTTATCGAACCCAGATTGCATGCCTCGTTAGGATAAAGAGGCGATTCGCCGCATGGATTCGTGCTCATGAGCGGGCCAAGGTTCGGGGTTGTGTTTCCCCTGTTGATGGCATCGAGGAATATTATCCCGGGGTCGCCGGTGCGCCATGCGGTCTCCGCGATCTCGCGGAGAAGCTTTGCCTCTTCGCCGTCATGGTCGGCTTCAGCCTTTTCCATGAAACTGTCAAACATCCCGACTGATATGTTGAAGTTCGAGATCGTTCCGTCCGTATCCTTGCAGTGTATAAAGTCACGGATATCGGGATGGTCGACGTTGAGAATGCCCATGTTCGCGCCGCGGCGCATCCCGCCCTGCTGGACAGTCTCCGTCGCCTTGTCAAAAAGACTCATGAATGAAATAGGACCTGACGCACGGCCGTTTGTGCTGTTGACTTTCGCACCGGCGCTGCGCAGATTTGAGAAGTTGAATCCGGTGCCGCCGCCGCTTTTGTGGATCAGCATCTGCTTGCGGATAGCCTCGCAGATGCTTTCCATCGAATCCTCTATTCCTATGACAAAGCAGGCCGCAAGCTGGCCATGCGGCGCCGGCCTGCCGGAATTCATGATCGTGGGGCTGTTGGGAAGAAAGAGAAGCTTCGCCATCACATCGTAATATTCGTCCGCCCACTTATACTGAAGTGACAGCGTCTTCTCAGCAGACGCCACGTGATGTGCAACGCGGAGGAGCATCTGTTCCGGAGTCTCTATCGGACTGCCGAACTCATCTCTCCAGAGATAGCGGTCTCTGAGTATTTCCTGTGCTGATTTGCTGAATGACGGTTTGACTATCATGCTGTATAAGACCTCCCCATCCGACTCATAAATATTTAAAAGCACGAATAAACATATCGGATGACAAAGTCTATCATAGCATAAAAATCGGCAGATGGAAGAGGATAAACACTAGATACACGTCTATCTTATCCACTAAACACTATATATTGTGTGACTATCTATGTGGATATTTGTGATCCAAAAACATTTACTTGCTTATCTGCGCCATGTATCTTTTGAGAATAGGACCAGGACCGTGTACAGCTCAAGCCTGCCGCACAGCATGCAGAATGTGAAGACCCACTTTGCAAGTGGGTGCTGCGATGCGAAGTTATTAACAGGGCCTACAGCACCAAATCCCGGGCCTACGTTTCCCAGCGTTGTGGCTACGCCTCCTATTGACGTGATCATATCCTGCCCGGTTGCCGAAACAGCAATCACCGACAGTATAAAAATGATGAAGTAAAGCACTATAAAAGAAGTTACAGAGGATACCATTTTATGATCTATGGTTTGTTCCCCTATCCTTACGGGAACAGTTGCATTAGGATGTATAAATGTCTTGATTTCGGATGCTATCTGTTTACCGGCTATTTTCACACGTATACATTTTATTGCGCCTGCCGTTGAACCGGCGCATCCGCCAACAAACATGAGAGAGAGAAGCAGCATCTGCGTTAAAGGAGGCCAAAGCGAATAATCTGCAGATACAAAACCTGTTGTGGTAATAATGCTGACAACATGAAACGCTGCAAAACGTACCGCATCTGCTATATTCCCGAAAAAACCCTGCGCATAAATATAAATTGCGACAGCGCATGTTGAAAGAAAAATGATTTCGGAATAAAAGCAAAATTCCGGATCTTTATATGGCCTTAATGTCTTATTTTTTATAGCCAGAAGATGAAGGTTAAAATTTGCTCCTGACAAAAACATAATCAGTGTAAGGGCCCAATCGACATAAGATGAACTGTATGCAGCCGTACTTGCATTACGCGGCGAAAATCCACCTGTCGAGACAGCGGTAAATATGTGACATATTGACTCATAAACACTCATTCCGCCCGCGGCGAGAATTACTATACCGACAAAAGTCAGTCCCATGTATACTTTCCATAGCATTATGGCCATATCCTGTATGCGCGGGCTTATTTTTTCAAGAACCGGACCTGGAACTTCCGCTTTGAAAAGCTGCGTAACTCTCATGCCGAGCATCGGAAGCAGAGCTATAGTAAGAACGACTATACCCATGCCGCCCAACCATTGTGTTTCAGCACGCCACATAAGAATTCCCCTTGGGTTTATCTCTATATTTTTAAGAATCGTGGCTCCTGTCGTCGTAAAACCTGACATTGTCTCAAAATAAGCATCCGTAAACGATGGTATATATCCTCCAATCATATATGGCAGGCTACCTTGAAATGAAGCAAAAACCCAAGCAAGAGCGACAGCAGCGAAAGCTTCCCGTGTCCTCATATCCTTTGAGTCCGCTTTATGCCCTAATAAGAAGAGGAGCAACGAGAAAATCATACCTATGACAATAGAAATCGCGAATGCACTCACATCGCTTGTTCCATCTTTAAGAGCCCACAGAAGCGGAAACAGCATGCTCGCAGATATAAGAAGAACCATAGCGGAGAGAAATTTCGATACTATGCGGAAATTCACTTTAACGGCTCTCCAAGCTGCTGAATTGCCGAAGGCATTGTATCTGTTGAAGCAAAAACAACTATTTTATCGCCGGGTTTCAGTTCTGTTGTACCCGTAGGTATGAGAAAATCAGAGCCGCGCTCAAGAAGCCCTATGATCGCACCATCGGGAAGGTCGACATCCTTAAGTGCCTTCCATGCGGCAGGAGACCTTTCAGAAAGTATCAGCTCAAGCGCCTCCGCGCTTATTTCTTCAAGTACGGTCAGCACTCTGGAAGAGCCGGGGTAGCGCACATTTCTTATGATAACCTCGGCAATGGTCTGATTCCTGTTCAGTATCGAATCAACGGGGATATATTTCGTCATTCCGAGATAGTTAGGTCTTTTGACTACCGCTATGCTCTTAGAGGAACCAAGTGTTTTGCCTAAAACAGCAAGCATGAGGTTAGTTTCATCCTGGTCCGTAGCCGCCACGAAACCATCTGAAGATGCTATCCCCTCTGCAAGAAGAAGTTCCGAATCAGCCCCATCCCCGCATATTACAAGCACTCCCGGAAGTCCGGGGGCAACCTTCTCGCATTTCGCCCTGTCCTGTTCTATGATGCGGATATCAATTCTTGGTATTCTGTCGATAAGACGTTTGGCGGCCTGAAAACCTATCTTACCGGCGCCGATTATTAATACTCTTTTCAGTTTTTTTGTAAGCATGGGCTGGAACAAGGATTCTATTTCGTGTATCTGTTCGCGGTAACACATCGTATAGCATATATCACCAGGCCTTAGAATTTCCTTCGCCTTGGGCACAAAGCTTTTTCCTTCTCTCTGGATACATACGATGAGCGTTATAAGGCTTTTGTTCCTTTTTCTTACTTCAAAAAGAGGAAGTCCGCACATTGGAGAATCATCCGCAACGCGGAAAACGTATATGCCGGCCTTGCCTCCGGCAAGTTCAGCCGTATGCAGCGCGCCGCGTACTTCCAGCAATTCTTCTATTTCCTTCGCCACAGAACGCTCGGGCGATATAAACATATCGATGCCAAGGTCTTTCGCCCACGTGTCATTATCCGTGAATTCAAGACCAACCGCACGTGCTATCACATGCGGCACGCCCATTTTTTTTGCGATCCAGCATGCCATGATATTTACTTCATCTTTGTTTGTACATGCTATCAGAAGCGGAATGTCGCGGCAGCCGTCTTTGACTCCGGCACGATTAAGAACACTCGGCCTTGCGCCATTGCCCCTGATGACAATTGCATCAAGCTCATTCTCAGCACGCAATGCCCTCTCCTCGTTGTTCTCAACAACAATAATATCATGCCCGTCAGATGCCAGATCCCTGGCCACGTTATAACCGACCTCTCCGGCTCCTATCAGAACGATGCGCAAATCTATTCCGCCCTTCAGTGGTCTTAAATGAATGTCATCATTATTTATGTATCATATAGCACTTTTCAAATTAAAAGCAAGCAGGGCTTATTTTTTTGTAAAAAAACGGCGGATTTCTCCGCCGTTTTTAATTTGTTATATTACGCTTTTCAAAAAATGAACTTTTATTCTGACTATTTAGCCTTCCTTTTCGCACTCTCTGCATCTATTGTCCTTTTGAGCGCCCAAGCGAAGGATCCAAACCCCAGTATAATACAGAGAATCATATTGAAAACCCATAGTTTCATAGTGAAGTCCCCCTTTTTCTATATTACGGCAAATGCCAGTCACTTTGTTGGCGTGTATGAGTTTTTTTGCCATAGTGTTGTTAAGCAGACAGAGGACAAGGAAGAGCAGCGCCCATTCTACGACCATTACGCCCGGGGTATACTGGTACTTCGTAATTGGCCAGAATTTTAACCTGTAACTTTTCTGCAATTAGGTAATATGAATATCACAAGCATTAAGGAGCTTAGTGGTTTTAGATGACACTTCGGCGGTGATCCATTCACCGCCATTTATTCTTATCTTCGTTATTGACTTCAGATACTCAATC
>JAJFTP010000043.1 GCA_021372895.1 Synergistaceae bacterium | reverse complement strand
TGACGAAATGGCCCAGATAGTTACGATAGGTCCGATCATAAAGGACATGACAGAATCCAGTGTAGTGGGAAGCAAGGAAGATATGTACACGCTGGCTCTGAGGAATGCGACTTTTTCCGATGCAATGGGAGTCCTTGGGTCGCAGCTGATCCCATGGCATGTTTATATGGGATTCTTCCTCGGCATCAGCGCATCTGTATATCCGCTCGCATCAAGCCTGACGGTTGGAGACATAATCACCCATAATTATTTTGCCTGGATAGCTGTAGGCTCTATGCTTCTCCTTACCTTCACAGGTCTTGACAGATACATCCCGCTCTTTAAGTTGCCTTCAGAACCCGATGTATATCTGAAGAGCGAGGCCGCCCGGTACAGCAAGTAGGTCAAATATTCATATCAGACTGTATTTGATCTCTCTATGATATTGCAGGATATGTAATAAAATGCTGCGGGAACGGTCGTACTTCCGTTCCCGCAGCATTTTATCCGAAGTTATTTTGCAAAAAGAAATATAATGGGTTTTTTTCAAAGGTTTATGGATCTTCAAAAGCATGACCGTTTTCTTAAGTATTTGACCGATTTTACGATCGCTCAGCTATTGCTCAGCAACCCCGCTCAGCCATTGCTCAGCTGCTTTAATTATCGCTTGCCATTATTTTAAAAAAAAGGGGGTCCTTTAACTGTTCTCTTTCCAGATCGGGATAATAAGCATACTTGAATATATCGGGGTCATCAGCTTTGCTGTTACCGGGGCATTCACGGCAATGCAGAAAAAGATGGACCTGTTCGGAGTCTCCGTTCTTGCTTTCACCGCGGCGTGCGGAGGCGGAATAATGAGAGACGTCGTCATGGATGTCGGCGTACCCGTCTTTTTCTCAAGTTATTCGACCATTGGCCTTGTCATGTTGTCAGTTCTCTTCGTCTTTATTATGCCTCAGGCCTTTTCTGTCAAATGGGTCCTTGTGGTGCTGGATGCAATAGGTTTAAGTTTTTTCGCCGTTGATGCCGGGATAAAGGCTATCAATCAGAACTACACTTTTGTGCAGTTTGTTTTTGTTGCTGTGATAACGTCTGTTGGAGGCGGGATAATGAGGGATATCCTTGCTCAGAGGATCCCTGTCATTTTCCGAAGGGATATTTATGCATTAGCCGCATTTGCCGGAGTTATATGCATGTGGTTCATCTATCCGATCATCGGCGAGAGAGCAGCCATGAAGCTGGGCCTTGCAATGATTTTCTCTATACGCATAATCTCAGTATATTTTGACATCAACCTCCCCGTGCTGAGGGCAAGTGGAGACGCGGGCAAACAAGAGGCAAGCAGAGGGAAAAGCCGGGAGTCGATTGGAAATCGATAGCAAATCCGTTGGGAGTCCGTTGTAGGGTCATGGGAATTGCGGTTTTTCAAGCCGCGGAGAATTATACATTATTAAGTGTCGAGACCCTGGATCCACTTCCTACGTCATCCCGGTATGCCCTTGAGCCGGGATCCAGGTTCTGATTAGGATTTTGATTTCATCCCCGTGGTCCCCGAATTCTTAAATCGGGTAACAAGCGGCTTAAGTTTTTATCCCTGCGCCTGCATGGGGCGTAACAAGGTGCATGTTCCTTTTACCTGCGGGGAGCTTGTTTCAACTCACGCGCCCGCATGGGGCGCGACAACGGCCGCTTTGTTATTTCTGAGCAATAAAGCAGGAAGACAGGCGGTTCATCCCCACGCTCGTGGGGAACACTACCGCGAGTGGCGATCAAATTGCCGAGAAGAGCCGGCCCAACCGGCGAGAAGGTTTGTAGAAACAAAAGACCTTAGCCCTTTTACGTCTTCCCGTTCAATTTTTGCTTCCTGCCCCACTTAATACTCCCAGATATCCATCCGGGAACACATTGAAAAGTCCATTCGATTCTAAGCGGCCTTTCATTAGTTCTTAGCCGGTGCACACGGACAGCAATGAAAGTCAGCTTTGGTCTGTCGTCCGGTCGAGATTTTATATTTTGAAGTCGATGTAACAGCTGTTTCCCCCTTATAAATTGATAAATATTTATTAAATACAAAAATCGTCCACATTGTTTTTGAAAAAGTTAACCAGAAATACTTTTTTGGGGTAAAATTGTTATTAAGGTAATATTATTATTTTTATCTCTTTATCTAACTTTCTTGTTGCAGTGGCTTCTCACACGTGTCCAAGATAGGAAAATGAAATAGAAAAGCCTCCGTAATTGGGATATCATTAAGTTGCGAAACAAAAGAATTCCAAAGAAACCACGGAGGCAAGACAATGATAAAGTGCATGAGCCTATTCAGTCAAATACTATCTGAGATGTCATTATCTTCAGTAAGCTTCGAGCAGTTTGACTCAACAACGATAAGCCTTTGCCTGTCATTATTCCCATGGGCAAACTACAGGCAGACCAAGGGAGGAAAAAGGTACACGTACTGCTTGACCAGAGTGACTACATGCCGTCATTCGTTACGATAACAGATGCGAAGACACATGACAGCACGATATCAAAGACCCTCGACCTGAAGCCTGGTTCGATAATAGCTGCAGACAGAGGATATCTCGACTTTGAACAATTCAGCAAGTGGAACAGAAGCAAGATCTTCTTTGTTACAAGAATGAAAGACAACATTTGTTACAAAACCATAATTCACGGCTGCGGAGCATACGGCAGTAACGTTCGTTCA
>JAJFTP010000042.1 GCA_021372895.1 Synergistaceae bacterium | reverse complement strand
CTTTCGACCACATCGCGGCGTATATTGCGTATAGCGATACGAGCTTCCTCAGCGGTCTTGCTGACTATTTTGGACAGTTCGACACGGCGCGCCTGCGTAAGCTCCGGCATGTTGAGGCGGATGGACTCCCCGTCGTTCTGGGGGTTGATCCCAAGCTGAGAGGCCTGTATAGCCTTCTCAATAGCCTTTATCGCCGTCTTGTCCCACGGTGTGATCACTATCTGCCTCGCCTCAGGCACGTTGACAGTCCCCATGTTCCTGATAGGCGTAGGAGTACCGAAGTATTCGACCTTAATGTCTTCCACCAGCGCGGGATGCGCCCTTCCTGTACGGATACCCTGCAAGTTCCCCTTGAGATATTCCAGTGTCTTTTCACTGCGGGTCTTGAGGTCTTTGATCAAATTCTGAGGCACGCAGATCACTCCTTATGTTTATCATATTTGACGTCTCATAAAAGACGCCTGTTAATTGCTTACGATCGAACCTATATCCTCCCCGTCTATGAGAAGCCTGCGAAGGTTCCCCTTCTTAAGCACATCAAAGACGATGATCGGAATATTGTTCTCCTGACAAAGAGAAAAAGCAGCCGCATCCATCACCTGCAGACGCATACCGAGCGCGTCCATGTACGAAATTTTCGCCATACGCTCCGCCTCGGGAAATTTCGCAGGATCCATACTATATATACCATCGACCTTCGTAGCTTTCAAGACGCAATCTGCACCAATTTCAGAAGCCCTCAGAGCCGCGGTCGTATCTGTCGAAAAATAAGGCGAGCCCGTGCCTGCCGCGAAAATGACTATACGTCCCTTTTCGAGGTGGCGGATCGCGCGGCGCCTGATGACGGTCTCGGCTATCTGCCTCATCTCTATCGCGGACTGCACACGCGTAGGCTGCCCAAGCCTCTCAAGGGCATCCTGCAGGGCCAGAGCGTTGATCACCGTGCCAAGCATTCCCATGTAGTCAGCCTGCGCCCTCTCCACCCTTACCGTCTGAGAACCCCGGATGATATTACCTCCGCCTACCACCATAGAGATCTGGACGCCTTCGTTTGCGACTTCTACTATCTGCTCACAGATATCCTTGATCGCATCATAGTCCAGGCCAAAATGGAATTCGCCGGCAAGCACCTCTCCGGAAAGTTTGAGCAGTACCCTTTTATATTTCTGCTGCACCTGATCCACACCCCTCAGCCGATCCGATAAGTATAAAGTGCAAATATAAAGCTAGAAAAAAGCGGGGGAAAAATCCCCCGCCATCTGTAAACTGCTTCTCCTACGACTCGATCATGAAACGCGCGAAGCGGCGCACCACGATATTTTCGCCTATCTTCGCTATGTTTTCGATCAGCAGGTCCTTTATTTTTTTGTCCGGGTCACGGACGTACTTCTGCTCAAGAAGGCAATTCTCCTCGTAAAACTTGTTGATGCGCCCTTCCGCTATCCTGTCGAGCATCTTCTCGGGCTTGCCCTCTTCCCGGGCCTGCGCCTTGATGATTTCTGTCTCATGCTCGATAACTTCCGCCGGGACATCTTCCGGCTTTATGTATGACGGGTTCGACGCCGCTATATGCAATGCTATCTCGTGTCCCAGAGTCTGGAACTCATCAGTGCGCGCGACAAAGTCAGTCTCGCAGTTCAGCTCCAGAAGCACGCCGATCTTTGCGTTGCTGTGGATATAGCTGAAGATCATACCCTGAGACGCGTTGCGATCTGCCTTTTTCGCCGCCTTGGCAAGTCCTTTTTCGCGAAGATGGTCGACTGCCTTATCTATGTCACCGCCGCATTCGACGAGTGCCTTCTTGCAATCCATCATTCCGACGGAAGTGCGCGCGCGAAGCTCAGATACAAGTGCTGCCGTAATATCTGCCATTTTTAGTTGGTCTCCTTCCAGCCCTTCTGCCCTTCGATTATCTTTGTGATAATCTTATCGCTCTCTTCGACAAAAGCCTCGAGCCGCTCAGGCATAACGGGAATTTCCGCATCTGCGGCCTCAGCCGCTGCGGCTGCTTCCTCTTCCGGCTCTTCTGCCCTTGCGTCCTGTCCCTGGCGGCCCTCAATGTAAGCGCTCGACATAAGGCCGACGACGAGCTCAATGGCACGGATCGCGTCATCATTGCCGGGGATCGGGTAGTCGATGACATCGGGATCGCAGTTCGTGTCTACTATCGCAACAACGGGAATACCGAGCTTACGGGCCTCAAGCACTGCTATCGTCTCGCGGCGCGGGTCAATTATAAACAGGGCGTCGGGAATATCCTTCATATCCTTTATGCCTGAAAGATACTTTTCCAGTTTTTCACGTTCCTTGCGCAGCTTGATAATTTCTTTTTTGGGATACTTGTTGATAGAACCGTCCGCTTCCATCCCCTGAAGCTCGGCCATGCGCGTCACGCGCCGGCGGATCGTCGCAAAATTGGTGAGAAGGCCGCCCAGCCAGCGCTGGTTTATGTAATACTGTCCGGCCTTTAGAGCTTCATCGCGGATAGGATCCTGCGCCTGACGCTTAGTCCCTACAAACAGAAGAGTCCCGCCGGACTTCGAAACTTCGCGCACAAAATCATACGCTTTCTCAAGCCCCTTGACCGTCTTCTGGAGGTCGATGATGTAGATCCCGTTACGCTCCGTGAAGATGAATGGCTTCATCTTCGGGTTCCAGCGCCTGGTCTGGTGTCCGAAATGGACACCGCACTCAAGCAGCTGCTTCATGCTTACTACTCCCATGTGAATTCCTCCTATGTTTTTTCCTCCAGATGTTTCATACCACAAAAAGACCCCTTCGGGCAACCTTTTCATGGTCCGCATCTGTGTGTATTAACACCGTTTTTTAGTATAACATGGATAGTCTGGAATGTGCAACTTCCAAACGAAGGATCCCTAGCCGAAAAGCATGCCCAACAGTCCCGCGGAATTGATAACTTCACCGCTGAATGTGTCAAGCACTTCCCCTCCGCGAACGGCATAGACCCTCCAGACCAGTTTCATCCCGTTCGTACGTACCATTACCTTCCTGTTCTTCACAGCCCTGCGCCAGCTCCTGCAATCCGGCGGGACCGCTCCTGATTCTGCAATGTACGGGGCGATATCGGGACTTATTTTGAGATCCAGATACTCCTTCCGCACATCACCGGGAACGAACTCAGCGTCAGGGATAAGATCCCTTTTCTCAATAAGCGTGGCCCTGCCGTCATATCCGTCGACGACGACCGTCTGGAAGAGATACTTCGGACGGCTCATGATGCCGCGCTCCAGGATCTCCACCGGAAATATATAGGCAGGCGAAAAAATCAGCCCGTCATCCGGCTGAGGCGCGACTTGAAACGGCAGATACCCTGACGGCTGCATATCCATAAGTCTCACTCTCCTGCTTTGTGCGATAAACGGATATAAATTCATAAATAATGTGCGCTGTTACGCGCGAACAACAACGGCCGCTTGATCCCAACGCCGTTTGGATACATTTGACAATGTCCGGCCCCTCTATAAAAAAGAGTGCCCTCTGCAGGGGACCCAGCGCTCCCATGGCACCCGAAAGACACCGCTTACCGCTGCTTCCTTCCGGACCTGACGGGGTTCACGGGCTTCCGCCGCATGGGACTGGGCCCCCTGCAAAAAACACTCTTAGGCCTCTCCCTATTATGATATCATATACCGGTATAGTTGGTGTGCCTGTCGGGATTTGAACCCGAGACCTTCGGCTTCGGAGGCCGACACTCTATCCAGCTGAGCTACAGGCACAAGGGCTCGAACAGGGGAATTATAGCACATCGCGAATGGAGCTGCCACACTAATGGACGACATAATATACATGAAAGCGGCGCTTGAAGAGGCACGGACGGCGCTAAAATACGGGGAGATCCCGATAGGTGCGGTGATAGTGAAGGACGGGGAGATAGTTGGCAGAGGATACAACAGGCGCTCCGTCGACGGATCGCCGTTTGGCCACGCCGAGATGGCGGCAATGACGGACGCTGCCGAAAAACTCAGGAGCTGGCGCTTCGACGGCTGCACCATCTATGTTACGCTGGAGCCGTGCGCCATGTGCGCCGGAGCGATGGTCCAGTGCCGTATGGGCAGGATAGTGTACGGAGCGAGAGACCCCAGGGCAGGCGCGGCAGGCTCACTCTACAACATACCGGCGGACCGCAGGATATGCCATAAATGTAAAGTGACATCCGACGTGATGGGGAAGGAATGTGCCGAGATACTCCAGAATTTCTTCATAGAAAAACGAAAGTATCGGCTAAAGCAGGATCTGATATCACCTGCTGCTTCCGGCCGTAATTTTTGACATAAAGGGCAGAATAAGCTATAATGCGCTCCGTCAGTTTGTTTACCCCTGCGGAGGGGTGGCCGAGCGGTCGAAGGCGGGCGACTCGAAATCGTCTTGGCGGTGCTGAGCTGTCACGTGGGTTCAAATCCCACCCTCTCCGCCAGAATTTAAACCGGCATACAACCATATAGCAACAGTTCGACGCGGAGAGGTGGCTGAGTGGTCGAAGGCGCTCGCCTGGAAAGTGAGTGAACGGCTTATCCCCGTTCCAAGGGTTCAAATCCCTTCCTCTCCGCCATTTTTGTACCCATTTGACGGGATCCAATCTTTTCAAAAAAAAATGAGCAGAGGGATGTGACGTCCCCCTGCTCTTATGCGTTTCTTACATATACGTTTTACTGCTGCTTCGCCAGCTCATCGAGGCGGGCCTGGATAGTCTTTATCTCATCGTTTATCCCCTGAAGCTGTTTTTCTTGGTCCGCCTTGTCCTTGCGCAGCTTCTCCAGGCGTTTTAAGAGGCGGTCCGTCTCAAAGCGCGCCGCCGTCTTGCCCTGGTAGAGCTTCTCGGGATTGTCGTTTGCAATGTCCCACATAAAAACCGTATCCGAACCTTCAGTCAACGGGCTTATGTTCGGACTGATCTCAAGCCTTACGTTTTTTACGCCTTTAAGCAGGTCCTTACCGGTCTTTTCATCATAACGGGGGAAGTAGACGAGGCCCTCTTTTTTCCCCTGGAACCTGAAGTTGAAGCGCTTGTCGTAGTCGACCGGTTTATACTGTTTATTCCCTATCCGAAGCTTGATCATTATGTCAAACGGCCCGAGATACATCGTGGGCCCGTTGTTGATGAATTCGACCTGTATCGGCACCATCTCCTGCAGGCGGAGGGCCCCGAGAAAGTTGAACTTATAATCATCGGCCTCCTGCTGCGTCCAGAGATTCGCCTGAGCCTCCTTCTGTATCAGGGCCTCGATGAACTCAGCCGAATAGTAGGTCGCCCTGATCTCTAAATTTGCCCCGTCAGGATCCACAATTTTGCGGCTCTTGGTCCAGCGCTGCAGGACCTGGTCAAACGCCGCGGCCTCCGCAAAGCTTACGGAGACGAGAGCCAGCAGGAACGCAAACATAAGAACGACAGATATCCTTTTCTTCACAGTAAAACTACCCCTTTCAATATATCCGGCAGATAATTATATCAGGCCATTATACCAAAACTTCCACAGGATAACCGCTGCGCAGTAAATAAAAAAACGTATAAAGGCGTAAAAAAACGGAGCCCCGATCGGGGCTCCGCTCAACTGCATCGATTTGGAGACTAGAAGTTTACGTCCGTACGGAAGCGGATCACGCTTTCCGTATCAGTAAATCCACCATTGTTACCTGTACGGCTGTCGCCGTGGTCGACCTGGTCATAGCAGAGCTCGAAGTAAATTGCCGGAGTGTACTGGTAACCTATACCCCCGCCAAACTCTGTTGCATCGTCCAAGTTCGCCGTATCAAAATCTATATTGGCATAACGGAGGAATGTGCTGAACTTATCATTCCATTTCTGCTCCGCCTTGGCGAAGATCCATTTGCTTGTCCCGCCGTTCCTTGTAAAGTTCTGAGCAACATAGTCGGCCTGGCTTCCTGCAATCGAGTAACGGTCAAGCAGGGAGTCCCAGAAGGTATTGTCCTGCTCGCTGTACTCAACCCACAGGGAGGTGAACTTAAGCGCATCCTGTTTGATGTCGAGTATCGCCTTCCATGCATTCGGGCTGTCTTCGGAGTTAGCCTGCGGGATGTCGTCGCCGAGATCCTGGAAGTAGTACATGCCCTTCAGCGCGATGTTCGGCGTGAAGCTGAATGCCGCATAGGCCGCGTATGTGTTGACATCCAAATCGCCTACGGTGCCGTTGCCATCTTCCTGCATCCAGTATCCTGTGACTCCGCCGAAGAACTTCTCGCTGGGCTGGAAATGAAGGTCGAGAGCATATGTCATAACGTCAAGGGGATCAATTGTATCCGATGCATTATCGTTACGTCCGACGACAGCAGTGGCGCTCATCATGCCCCAGTCCTTCTTGAAGCGGAAGCCGTCAACACGGAAGTCTCCGAAGACTGCATCGTTGTCGATGTAGAAGCCGTAGTCATCTTCAAAGTCGACGGCAAAACGCCCGACGCGGAACGCGACGTCATAAGGAAGCTTTGTGTCAACATAAAGATGTGACCAGCGGCCGCCGTCATTGATATCTCCCCATGCTCTGCCCATACGTCCCGATGAATCTCCGCCCGTACGGTACTGGGCGTAGAAGCTTGTGTTCTCATCAATGGTCTTTGTGAGGTACAGACGGAAGCGCTCTTTGCTGAACTCGTTCTTGTTGCCGGTACCATTGTATTGATAGACATCATTATCGGAGTCAGCAAATTTCGCGTCGAAGCGGAACTGGCCGCGAATCTTCCATCCGCCGACGCCGTCTTCGAGGACTGCCACGCGCTTGTCGATCTTGTCGACCTTCACGCCGAGTGCGTCGAGCTCATCCTTGAATTCCATGACGAGCTTCTTCAGCATTTCGACGTCCTGCTTGCTTGCCTTCTCCATGTCGATCGTCGCGAGTGCGCGGGCTACCACCGAGGCTACCTCATAACGGGTCGCGGGCTGCGCGCCCTTGAATGCTCCATCAGGATAACCTGATACTACGCCGTCTGCCGCGAGCTGTGCTACCGCGTCGTATGCCCAGTGGCCCGCGGGCACATCCATAAACGGATTTGCCGCGAATGCCGGCGCCGCAAAGGCTACCAGCGCTGCTACTGCAAGTACTGCCAAAAATTTCTTCATCATAATGTACAACCCCCTTGGTTGTTTTTTAGTTTTTTATATCGCAGATATCCTGCGCGAGGGGCTGTCAGCTAACAGAAACAAGTCTCCAAAGTTTCCTCTTTCCTGCCGCCGCTTCCCTTTTGCGTTTCCATCTGCCTTATCATCCTGCTCTCCTTTATTGGCCGGGGTTGTCGTACACCTCCTCTCTTGCCGTCAAGGGTCTTCGCAGAAGTCCAAGCTATTTGGGGTCCAGGTTGTCAAAGGTCTTATTTCAAGCGATCCTGTTGTCATTTCCCGCTTGTTGTGATTATACAAGTAATTCTGACGATGAGTATAGGCCTATAGAATCATTTTGCCCGAGAACGCCCGCTGCATCCGTATCTGCTGCGGACATCATAACATATCAGATATAACCGGAGGCGCAGAAAACGATACAGTTTTATACATTATGCGGCAGTTTCATTGGATACGGATCAAAGTAAGGTGATAACAGAATTTGACCATTGTTTGACTGCCGCTTCACCATCATCTCAAAAAAATATCCATCACTTCGTTGAGCGAAGCGACTCTTAATACCCCGAGCGGAGCATCCTCTTTTGGGGTCCTTCTGCTGATGACCGCACGTTTGAAGCCGAGCCTGGCGACCTCCCTGAGCCTCATGAGCGTCCTTGCCGCCGGTCGGACTTCTCCCGCGAGGCCCACTTCCCCGATGAAACAGACATCGGACGGAAGCGCCTTATCTGTGAGAGCGGAGGCCAGCGACGCGCATATCGCAAGGTCGGAGGCAGGGTCGCTCAGAGACAGCCCTCCCGCTACGTTCAGGTAGACATCGCTGGTGCGCGAAGGGATGCCGCACCTTCGTTCGAGCACGGCAAGCAGCAGCTGGAGCCTGTTGGTCTCTATGCCACGTGCGGTGCGGCGCGGGTAGGGGAATGGCGTTGTGCATGCCAGAGCCTGTATCTCGGCTGCAAGCGAACGGGAGCCCTCCAGCACAACAGATATTGCGACGCCGGAGCTTCCCAGGTCCGTACCGTTCCAGTACAGCCTGCTTGGGTCAAGTACGGCCGAGAGGCCTTTGTCCGACATCTCGAATATGCCGAGCTCTTCTGTGCTGCCGAAGCGGTTTTTCTCCGCGCGGAGCAGCCTGTTCGGTGAGTTCTGTTCGCCGGAGAAGAGAAGGACGACGTCCACCATGTGCTCGAGCAGCTTCGGTCCTGCTATCTGCCCCTGTTTTGTTATGTGTCCTACAAGGACCGTCGGCATCTGGCAGCGCTTTGCAACTTCAACCGCCATTGCGGCAACCCCTCTGACCTGGTTGGGGGAGCCCGCCCAGCCGTTTTCCGGATCTGCGCGGAAAGCCTGTACGCTGTCGACGACCATAAAACCGTAGCCCTCCGCAGCTTCGAGCGACGCGGCAAGCCCATTCTCGCAGAGGAGGTCAAGGCCGTCGGCAAGAAGGCCGAGCCTGCGTCCGCGAAGCGCCAGCTGCCCTGAGGATTCCTCGCCTGATATGTAGAGGACCCTGTTGCCGTTTTTTGCCATTTCGGCGCAGACCTGAAGCAACAGCGTCGACTTGCCTACACCCGGCTCTCCCCCCAAAAGCGTAACTCCGCCCCGCACCCATCCGCCGCCGAGTAC
>JAJFTP010000041.1 GCA_021372895.1 Synergistaceae bacterium | reverse complement strand
ATTCTCAAACATCTTCATAAATCCCCCTTATGCCTCGTAAAGCAAGGCTCCCAAAGTCATTCCGGCGCCAAACGCTACGAATGCAACTTTTTCTCCGCTTCTGATCCTTCCGGACTTCATAGCTTCATCTAACGTTATCATCATAGAAGCCGCAGAGGTGTTCCCATAGTTTTCGAGATTTATCAGAGTTTTTTCTGTCGAAACTCCGATCCTTTTAAATACGCCTTCTATTATCCTGGTATTAGCCTGGTGTAAAACCCAGAAATCTACCTGGTTTGGCGTTAAACCTGCGTCTTGACAAAAGTCTTTTATAAACACAGGCAGCGCCGTATTAACAAATCTAAATACGTCATTGCCCTTCATTCTGACTTTATGAGGATCATCTCTGTTTTCTCCCTCAAGCGTGATGTAATTATGTTTTGTACCATCAGACATCAGCTTTGATGCGGTAAAACGGCCTTTTTTTTCTGATGACACACTCAGAACACATGCTCCCGCGCCATCTCCGAAGAGTATACAGGTACCTCTGTCAGTCCAGTCCAGAATGTCCCTGAATACTTCCGCGCCTATGACAAGTACGTTGTCCCACATGCCGCAGGCTATACCTGCTATCCCAGCCGACATCGCCGCAAGGCTTCCTGTGCATCCGGCATGAACATCGAATGCCCCCGCATTTACAGCTCCGAGTCTGCCCTGTACCTTGCTCGCAACGCTGGGAAACGCTGAGTCCGGCGAACATGTTCCAACTATGACCATATCAAGCTCTTCAGGTGCTAAACCAGAATCCTTCAAGGCAAAGACTGCCGCATTAAATGCAAGATCGCTGCATTTCTCGTCTTCGCCGGCAAGATGCCTCTCTTTTATCCCTGTCCTTTCAACTATCCACTTGTCATTTGTGTCAAGAAATTTTTCAAAGTCGGAATTTTTCATCACTCGTTCCGGAATATATTTACCTGTTCCAGCGATCATTGCGAAACGGCCGTCGATCAGCTTCATTCCATACCACTCCTTGCTATTCCTTCTCTTATCAGGTCAACCCCGTGTTGTTCGGCAAAATTAGCCGCTCCGATAATCGCATAGGATATCGGTTTGCATTTTGAACGTCCGTGAACTTTTATAACAGTTCCGTTGACTCCAAGAACAGGCGACCCGCCTTGTTTTTCCCAGTCAAAGCGGCCAAGCACCCTTTTCATTGCAGGCCACATAAAGAAAACTCCTACTTTAGGAAGAATGTGGTTTGTATATTCTTCTTTGAACAGATCATTAAGAAGCTCTCCAAGACCTTCCCCAAATTTAATAATCACATTTCCGGTGAACCCGTCGCAGATTATAACATCAGCAATGCCGTTAGGTATATCCTTGCCCTCCGCATAACCCCCGAAGTTCAGGCTGCTTGCCTCTATAAGTTCGCGTGCCACCGTGATTACTTCATCTCCTTTGATAAGTTCCTCTCCATTGCTGAGAAGTCTTACTGAAGGATTTTCGACCCCTTTAAAAAGCTTCATATATATTGAACCCATCTGTGCAAACTGCAAAAGATTTATTGGTTTACAACGGACAGTTCCCCCTACATCCATAAGAAGCGTCGTCCTGTTGAGTACAGGAAGCATTGCGCCAAGTCCTGGACGATCGATCCCGGGAATACGGCCCAGAAGAAGCACGCCGCCTGCCGCTATTGCACCTGTGCTGCCAGATGAAACGATCCCATCCGCTTCTCCCGATTTAACCATCTCGAAACCTACAACCAGGCTTGACCTTTTTTTCCTGCGAATCGAAATGGAAGGAGAATCATCTCCATTTATGACTTCATCTGTATGAACTATGCTGATACGTGAACGTACACTCGCCTCAGCTCTTTCTATTATCGGCTTTATCTTCTCGCTGTCTCCGAGAAGCGCAACAGAAAGATGAGGTTTTTCCCTGCACGCGAGGATCGCCCCCTGACACGGTTCTTCCGGCGCATGGTCGCCTCCCATTGCATCCACTGCTATTAGCATCTCTTAGCCTCCATTAAGCCATCTCTGCAGGGTCTTTTGCAACCACCACAAAACGTCCGACGAAAACTTCCCTGTCATCGATTCTGCTGTGGACACTTACAACATACTTATTGCCCTTATGGGTCCCGACCTTTGACCTTGCAACTATCTTCTCCCCGACATAGGCGGGCTGGCGGTACCTCAGTCTTGCAGTTCCAACAAGGACCATTTCCGCATTGATGGTAGCTATCGCCAGAGTGGAAGCCTGCGCATAAGTATAATAGTCCCCTATCAGGTCAGTATGCCTGAAAGCCATCTCTCTGCTCGTAGTCATAACAGAAAGCGCCCATTCGTTCGGTTCAAGCTCAAGCAGTTCTCCGACTATCTCTTCATCCCTAAGTGATTTAAGCCTGCTGTTGGCATGTTCAGCCATTGAGCGCATTCTTTCACGAAGCTCCGGGATAGAAAGCAATCCCCTGTCCAGACGGACAGTGCTCAAACTCACACCAAGCGAAACAGCGATATCTTCGTCCGTCATCAGAGGATTAGCATCAATTAGTTTCAGTAGTTTCATGTGCCGTTGCTTCTTAATTTCAGATCGCATAGGACATCTCCCGGAATCCAGTTAATAGCTGGTCATAATACCAGACAAGATATTACATCTGCGAAAAATTGTCAATGGGAAAAACCGGAGGGATTTTTATGCCTAAATGAGCACCTGCACAGAGATATGCGCCTGCAGGACAGCAAGAACATGATATCAGCCTCTATAAAGGATAAATAAGTTTTTTTACAACTGCAGAAACTGAGCTGAATAAAAAACGGAACAGGAGCATCACACCCATGTTCCGTTTTCTTAAAATTATTTCTAGTCTTTCTCTGCAGTTTTCGATTCAGCGATCTTGATGATCTGACGTCCTCTGTAGTAACCGCAAGCAGGGCACACACGGTATGTCTGGATCATCTCTCCGCAGTGGCTGCAGGCAGTGAGACTGGGCCCTGAAAGTGCTCCAAGCCATTGTGATTTGCGGTTATGCGTACGGGAGTGGGATACTCGCCTTTTTGGAGTTGCCATTCTTTGTTTCCCCCCTTAAATCTTCGGCGAAAATTCCGCCTGTGCAATTCTATCACTTATTTATTTTTTTTGCAGTCAGTTGTTCTGTTTATCTTCAAGAGAACGAAGAACATCAAACCGCGGATCCCCTTTTTCGCTTCTGCAGCTACATGAAGATTTGTTGAGGTTTGTTCCGCACTGCGGACAAAGCCCTCTGCAGGCCTCAGAACACAAGGCCGCGGCAGGAAGTGATGTTATGATAACTTCCCATATCAGAGGAGCCAGGTCAATCTCATCCTCCCATGTATCAAGAAGGATAAGTTCCTCTTCTCCGTCAGGCTTGCCGTCTTTTTCATCACATTTATATTCCTCGGTCCGCAATGAGAAAAGATACCTTAATTCACCCGCAATTGCAACCCCGGCAGGTTCAAGACATCTGGAACACGGGACTTGTGCTTCTGAATCAACAGAAACAGAAATCAAAAGGTTTCCTTCAGCTCGACGGGCTTCAACCTTCACGCCCAACGGCGATGCAAAAGTATAGACCTGGGCCCAGTAATACAAAGGACGTTCAAGCTCAACGCTGAAGCTGTCCTCAAACGGAGTTCCGTCCTTAGGTACGGCAGCCAGAACCAGCCGATATTTCCAATATTGGGGAACTGCTTCGATAAATTCGGGCTTCACTGAATTTTATTTCGCCGCTTCGGAACAGCGCTTTGTGTCACGCGCAATTACCAGCTCTTCATTTGTAGGAACAACCATTACGGTCACGTGTGAATCCGGCGTACTGAAGATGACTTCCTTGCCGCGGCAGTTGTTCTTCTCAGAATCTATCTTGATACCCATAAATTCAAGCCCTTCACAGACTTCCTTTCGGAATTCCACCCCATTCTCTCCTATACCGGCAGTGAATACAAGGACATCTATTCCGCCCATCGCAGCAGAATAAGAGCCGATGTATTTCTTAACATCGTATATGAGTTTATCCTGTGCCAGCTTTGCGCGTTGATTGCCATTAGCAGCGGCATCTTCGATGTCGCGGAGGTCGCTTGAAATACCTGAGATACCTAGAAGACCGCTCTTCTTCTGCACCTCGTTGTTTACCAGTTTCGGATCCTTAAGCCGTTCCATGAGGAATATCATCACAGACGGGTCAAGGTTCCCGCTGCGGGTCCCCATGATAACACCCTCGGCAGTTCCATAGCCAAAACTTGTATCTACCGACTTACCACCGTCTACAGCCGTTATTGAGCTCCCATTTCCCAGATGGCATGTAACAATCTTTAGTGATCCGATCTGTTTTCCGAGTATTTCTGCGGCTCTGTTTGCCACATAAAAGTGGCTTGTGCCATGAAATCCGTAGCGGCGGACCCTATCTTCTTCGTAATATTTGAATGGTATCCCATAGATGTACGCCTTGGGAGGCATCGTCTGATGGAATGCAGTGTCAAAAACTGCAACATTGGGTACTCCGGGGAGTACCTCCATGAGGGCACGGATACCCTGAAGATTTGCGGGGTTGTGCAGCGGTGCGAGATGAATGACTTCTTCGATCCCCTTAATAACTTCAGGCGTTATAAGTACCGATGCAGTGAATTTCTCCCCCCCGTGGACCACTCGATGCCCTACTGCGGACAGCTCATCAAGATTCCGCAGAGCCCCGTATTCAGCGTCAACCAGCATATCCAGGACATATTTGATAGCTGTAGTGTGTGTCGGGAAATCGACATTTCTAGAGACTGGCTTCTTACCCATTTTTGTGTGCTTGATCTTGGACCCCGCTATGCCGATCCTCTCGACAAGCCCATTTGCAAGAACGGCCTCTCCATCCATGTCGATAAGCTGATACTTGAAGGATGAACTGCCGCAGTTAAGAACAAGAATTTTCATAAGAATATGACTGCCTCCCCTAGTCTGATTTATTTAGTCCTCTTTATGGTATCCTTAACAAAAGAGGACGGTGAATAATTTATATGTATACACCCATTACAGGGATTGTTGCCGAATATAATCCGCTGCACCGCGGTCATCTGCACCATTTAAAAAAAGCTCGAGAACTATCTGACGCTGAGGCTGTGGTCGTAGTTCTGTCATCTGATTTTGTACAGCGTGGCGAACCGGCACTGCTAAACAAACGAAGCCGCACAGAGGCAGCCCTCGATTCCGGGGCTGATCTTGTGATGGAACTCCCGCTGGTCTTCTCGGCTCACAACGCAGGGGTGTTTGCTAACGCAGCAGTTGACATCCTTGGTTCAACCGGAATAGTGACTCACTTGTCATTCGGGCTTGAATCCCCCGGCTGGCAGATGGATGAAATCGCTGATATTCTAACCGAAGAGCCGGAACCTTTCAAGTTTTGTCTTAAAGAATATTTAAAAAAGGGGTATTCTTTCGTTGAAGCGCGTTCATTGGCGCTTGATGAGATGATCCCCGGAAGCGCAGAAAAGCTGCGCGGCTCGAATAACAACCTTGCTCTGGCATATATTGTACGCATTCATCAAAAAAAATGGAACATGGTTCCTGTTCATGTACAAAGGCTTGGCGCAAAATACCACAACGAAGACATAGCTGAATATTCAAGCGCTACGGCTGTGCGCAAAGCACTGGCAGAAGGACGGATCGAAGAGGCCCTTGCCCAGCTTCCCCCTGCCTCGTCAGCCATAGTAAAAAGCGCAGTATCAGAAGGACAGATATGCGTCGGCAACGGAAAACTCTGGGACATGCTGCGTCCGATGCTCCTAAAGGCAACGCCAGAAGAAATATCACGCTGCGCTGAAATAGGTGAGGGCATAGAGTACCGTCTCCGTGAAGCAGCGCTCAGGTGTACATCCTTCGAGGAATGGTCATCTGTCTGTTCCAGCCGTAGGTACCCCCGCGGAAGGATACAGCGCCACGGGATACACTTTCTCCTGGGGCTCGAACACTGGACTAACAGGGCTTTTCAGCGCATCGGCCCGGCGTATATACGAGTGCTCGGAATGAACGACATCGGCAGGAAGCTTCTCCGCCGGATGCGCACAAAAGCAACACTGCCGGTCATAACGCGCTGCGGTGCAGCTGCCTCCATCTCAGAGTACGCTGGGAAAATGATGGACTATGAATGTCTCGGTGCCGAACTCTGGCAGCAGATGATACCCTCCGGGGTGTATGGGAAAGAACATACCCGCAAAATAATCATAAGAAAAACATAAAACTATATGTTACGGGGCGGAATACGCTCCCGCAGCCGCCGGAATACGCCCGGCGGCACCATATCCCTCACCGACCCGCCAAACTGGAACGCATCCTTTATGCCGCGGCTGGAAAGATATGAGTACTTAGCATCAGTTACTATGAAAAAAGTCTCTATTTCGGGAGCAAGCTGTCTGTTCATCTGAGCGAGCTGGAACTCATATTCAAAATCAGAGAGAGCACGCAGGCCCCTTATGATTATCCGGCTCTGCTCCTGTCGCATAAAATCCACAAGCAGCCCGTCGAATGACTTGACCTTTACGTTCGGAAGATGTATAAGGGCCTCCTGCGCCATTATCTGACGTTCTTTCTCGCTGAACGTCGAATGTTTCTCCGGATTTACAAGCACGGCTACCACAAGTTCGTCGAAAAGCGCGGCGCCCCTTTCTGCAATATAAATATGTCCGTTGGTTATAGGGTCAAAGGATCCCGGGTAAACTGCCCTTATCATTCTTAAGCACCCCTTCGTCTGTAAAAGGTCAGGATCGTACCGCCGTAAACACGATCTTCCATCTCCCACTTGACCGGGTCAAGGTCAGCTGCCTCTTCTCTGTCGGAACGCTCCAATATAACCACGCCACCCTTGGCAAGGACGGCATCATTTGACTCGATAAGATGCGGGAACTCCTTCCCCCAGCCAAGGTTATAGGGCGGATCTGCAAATATTATATCGAAGTTCTCGCCATTTTTAACAAATCTTGAGACAGCACGCCTGACATCCATACAGAGGCATTTTACCTCTTCAGGCACTGTTTTAACTATTCGGGCATATCGTTTTCTGTCTGATTCCACGCAGCAGACGAATCGGGCATTGCGGGCTTCCGCCTCCGCTGCGATCTGTCCGCTGCCGGAAAACAGGTCAAGAAAGCTTCTTCCGTCGAGCTGTCCAAGTATATTGAAAAGGGCAAGCATAACTTTGCCCGTCGTCGGCCTCATCTCTTTCATCGCCATCACCCCAGTTTAGTTATAGAGAGAGTATAATATCCGGAACTATTATTGTACACAAAATGAAGGAGCAGGACATAGAATGGCGAATATCCAAGAAAAAATTGACAGCTCAAACATTGAGCGGCAGAACAGGAATAATATTTTAAGCTTCACATTTCTCCATTTTATGAACGACCTTCATTCAACTTCGCTTCCAACTATCATACCTATGCTTGTGAATTCCATATCTATGTCTATGAGCCAGGCAGGTCTTCTGAGCGGGCTCTTCGGCATGACCAATATCCTTGGACAGCCAATATCGGGTTATTTTGCAGACAGGCTGAAAAGACCCTGGTTTGCTATATGGGGACCGTGCCTCAGTGTTTTCGGCGCATGCATGCTGCCGCTGGCTCCGAATTACGCGGCAGCGCTGCTTTTTGTGGGCTGCATAAGCACGGGCACTGCGCTGTTCCACCCACAGGGGACCGGACGTGCCGGCTCAGCCGCCGGCATAAAAAACTTGGCCTTCTTCATCTCAATGTTCGCAGCATTTGGAAGTTTGGGCAGCGCCATAGGACCTCTTTATGTCGTCTATATGATCTCTCTGCTTGGTAAAAAAGGATTCCCGTTCATGCTTTTGCCGATACTGCTGATCTGTCTCTGGTTATGGAAAAAGGTCGGAGGGATACAGGAGGATAAAATTTTAGACATTCCTTACAAAAAAGGAAGCATACCGGACTTCTTATGCAACATCCGCCACCTGCTGAGCAAAATCGGAAATGTTGTATTTATTGCAAGCGTCAGGGACGCCACGTTTCAGAGCATAAAGCTTTTCATGCCCATGCTTATAGTTATAAATGGAGGTTCGATCAAGGCGGGAGGATTTTCCCTGTTCGCCTTAACTATGGCAAGCACCATTGCAGGCGTTATCGGCGGCAGACTTGCGGACACTGTAGGAGATAAGAAGGTGCTGATAATATCGGTAAGCATCTCCCCTATATTACTGATAACAGGCCTTAATTTATCCGGTTTGCTTTCTCTCTGTACGCTGATGATAGGCATTGCTCTTCTTGAGGCAAGCGCCCCGGTGACGACTGCAATGGCACAGAAGCGCTGCCCTGAATCGCGCAGTTCGGCCAGCTCGCTATCCATGGGCGTCTCATGGGGCATTGCAAATCTTTTTGCAACTCCGGTCGGTATCTTGGCGGACTTAATAGGCCTTCAGGCAACGCTTCAAATAATCGCGTTTCTTCCATGGGTCGTCACTGCATGGTACATATGGAAGACTCTCTCCGCGAAAAACAGCCCCTCCGCCTGATATGCAGATTGCAGATCGGATCCCGCATACTTACATGATTGTCAATATCATCTCCCGTATAACCTTGCAGGCTGTTATCGTCGATACCCCGCTTGCGTCGTAATGCGGAGCCAGTTCGTTGACGTCGCATCCTACGATATCAATCAGCCCTGTGCTGTGAATGGCGGCAATGAGATCGGCGAAAGAAACGCCCCCCGGCTCCGGAGTACCTGTCCCGGGGAATATAGAGGGGTCAAGCACATCAAGGTCTATCGTCAGATACACTTTTTTACTCCTGAGACGGCAAAGAACTTCTTCCAATGTCCCAAAGTCATATTTTCGCTGAGTGACGTGCCCAGCGGCCCATATATCCTCATCTTTTGTCATGGAGCGTATCCCGAACTGAAATATGTGCCCGTCACCGACCAAGTCGTGGCAGCGCCGCATCACAGTTGCGTGCGAAAGTTTTTCTCCGAGATATTCATCGCGCAGGTCCGCGTGGGCATCAAAATGGAGGATGTCGATATCATGATATTCTTTTACAGTTGCCCTGACAGCTCCCAGTGTTACCAGATGCTCGCCGCCGATCATAAGAGGTATCTTGCCGTCGGAGATTATGCGGGAAGCAGCATCCTCAATTTGAACGAGGGCTTCTTCTGCATTCCCGAACGGCAAATCAAGATCCCCTGCGTCGAAGACTGAAAAATCCCCAAGGTCTTTCCCGAGATATGGCGAGTATGTCTCTATTCCGAAAGATTCTGAGCGTATCGCCGTTCCGGCAAATCTCGACCCGGGCCTGTAGCTGGAGGTCCCGTCAAAAGGCGCACCGAATATTACAAGCTTAGACTCCAAATAAGAGCTCTCACAGGCTATGAATGCGGTCTGCCTGCTACTCATTGTCCGCCTCGTCTAGCAATTCCCTGACATAGTTTGGAATGGCAAAGCACCCCAGGTGCAGCTCCGTGTTGTAATATTTTGTCTTGAGTCCCAGAGCATTCCACCTCGACGCATCAAAATCGGCTGTCGGGTCTATCTTCTTCGAGGCAAAACCAAAGAGCCAGTGTCCTGAAGGATAGGTCGGAATGTGAGCCTGGTAGACACGAGCTATCGGGAAAAGTTCTTTTATCCGTCTGTGAGCTCGCTTCATAGACAACGCGTAGCTCTCATAATATGGACATTCATGTTGGTTGACTAAGATACCGTCACTCGTCAGGGCCTTGTAACAGTTGCCGTAGAACTCCTTAGTAAAGAGGCCTTCCCCCGGCCCAAACGGATCCGTGCTGTCAACAATTATCAGATCATACTTCCCCACCTTGTCGCGGACAAACTTGAGTCCGTCCGCGTAGAAGATGGTGACCCTCGGGTCCGAAAGCTTTGACGATGTCTGCGGGATAAATTCCCTGCATGCGTCCACAACCATTTTATCTATCTCGACCATGTCGATGCTTACGATCGATCCATACCTTGTAAGTTCACGGACAGTACCACCGTCTCCGGCGCCGATCACGAGGACATTGCTTATATTTGGATTTGTCGCCATGGGCACGTGGACGATCATGTCATGGTATATAAATTCATCTTTTTCCGTAACCATCATCAGCCCGTCCAGAGTAAGAAACCGACCAAAATCCTCCGCCTCAAAAATATCTATGCGCTGAAAGCTGCTCCTTGCCGAATAAAGCTGTTTATTCACCCTTATCGAGAACTTTACGTTATCACTGTGATCTTCCGTATACCATAGCTCCATGCTCATTCCTCCACCGTTTCAATATTTTTCATTGACATATCCTTTGTACCTGTCATCACACATCCTTTTTCTTTTGCGTAAGCGACATAGTCGATTATCTCGGCGGTTATGCGCTCTCCGGGTGCAAGGATGGGGATGCCGGGGGGATACGCCATAACGAGTTCAGAGCTTATCAGGCCAAGACTCTTTTCAATGGGCACACTGCGCTTGTCTGCATAAAAGGCCCTCTGGGGCGACATGGCGACAAGGGGATTTATATATTCATGGTCAAGCATATTCATAGGCTCTCTGCTGAAACGGCGCTGTATCTCGGACAAAGCTCCAAGCAGCCTCTCTATCTCGAGCTCCCTGTCCCCTACTGAGATTATCGCGAGAACGTTGCCAATGTCACCAAACTCTATCTGTATTCCGAATTCATCACGCAGTATGTCATAGACCTCTATTCCGGCAAGCCCCATTGCACGGGTGTGGATGCTCAGCTTGGTTTTGTCGAAGTCAAATACCGTGTCCCCGTCTATTATGTCCTCAGCGAACGCATGAAGGCCGGGGATTTTATTTACCTCATTCCTTGCGTAGCTGCTCAGAGCAGATACTCTTTTAAAAATTTCCTTACCGTTAAGAAAAAGATTCTTCCTTGCTATGTCAAGTGAGATCATAAGCAGGTAGCTTCCGCTGGTAGTCTGTGTCAGATTTATCGTCTGCCTCATCGCCTCTGCGTCCACGTCGGGACCTAGCAGGAGCATGGAGCTCTGTGTCAGAGAACCGCCGGTCTTGTGGATGCTCACGGCAGACATATCAGCACCGACATCCATTGCTGCGGCAGGCAGGGTTTCACCGAAATAGAGGTGTGTGCCGTGTGCTTCATCAACAAGAGCCAGCATCCCGGCATCATGTGTGATTTTTACAATCTCCCTGAGGTTGCTGCATACCCCGTAATATGTCGGGTTGTTGATGAAGACGGCCCTTGCATCCGGATACTCGCTTATAGCCCGCCTCACGTCTTCCACAGACATCCCAAGGCTTATCCCAAAGTCAGGATTAACTCCCGGGTTTACGTACACCGGTATTGCACCGCAGATAACCATTGCGTTTATCACGCTTTTATGAACATTGCGCGGCATTATGATCCTGTCGTTCTGTCTGCAGCTGCAGAAGATCATATTCTGCACTGCCGCTGTCGTACCGTTCAGGATCAAAAATGCATGGCTCGCGCGGAAGGCTTCTGCCGCGAGCTCCTCCGCACGGCGTATGACACCTGTCGGATGTGTAAGATTATCCAGCGGCTTGCTGGAATTAAGGTCCATTGAAACACATTTCTCTCCGAAAGCATCCACCAGAGCCTTGTGCCCTTTGCCCTGTTTGTGCCCAGGCACATCGAAGGATACGATCCTGTTTTTTATATACTGCTGCATTGCATCGTATATGGGTGTTTCGTTCTGGTCATTCATATACGTTCATCCCGGCATATATTTCTATCATCTCCCGGCGTAGCATATCCGTGATCATAAGACGCTCTTTCGGGCTGAATTCCAGGACATCGTTGTTGAAGAGATAATTCTGCAGGTGCAGTTCTTTTATCAGCATTTTCGTGTGAAAAATATTTGCCTGGTAGACGTTGATATCCTGCGCATCATATAACTCAAGAGTCTTTGCGTCGATAAAGTCCTGTATCGAAGTTATCTTGTGGTCTATGTAGCACTTACGGCCGTCCATCTCGCGCGTGAAACCGCGCACACGATAATCTATAGTTATAATATCAGAGTCAAAGCTTCCTATAAGATAGTCAAGCGCATTCAGCGGAGAAATTTTACCGCAGGTAGAAACATCAATATCAACGCGAAAAGTTGAAACTGCCTGATTTGGATGATATTCAGGGTAGGTGTGCACAGTCAAATGACTTTTGTCCAGATGCCCGCAGACAGTTTCTCTTCTTGAAAGGATCCCTAGACCTCTGTTGCAGGAAGGGTCAAGATCCTCATAAGGCATGGGCATCTCCGATATGAGGACCGTGACGCTTGCCCCCTGCGGATCATAGTTCTGCTTTGAAATATTCAGCACGTTTGCGCCGATCATATCAGTAACATCACATAGTATGTTCGTCAGACGCTCAGCATTATACTGCTCGTCAATGTATGCTACGTATTCGTTCTTTTCTCTTTCACTTTTTGCGTAACACACGTCGTAGATGTTAAAACTCAGCGTCTTGGTCAGGTTATTAAATCCATAAAGCTTGATTTTATCGGCCATTTCATACCCCTTTCAGAAAATGGCCTCCGCCGGTGTGTTCACTTCGATCGGGGTTCTTGATGCCAAACCCTACATAATGAAAAAAACAACCATCCGCCTTTCCATATACAAGAAGGCAGAATGATTGTACTTGATATGATCTCTACTTAATTTGTTTTATGTATTATTCAAATGTTGGTAGTTTATTTGAGCCTATACAGTAATAAATACTTTTACTGCTCATGTCGATCATTCACAAGTACTCTCACTTATGAACACAATTGCGCGGAGGTTCCCCGCACTAAAATCTGAGCTGATGCTCATCAACACGATATCACAATCGCTAGTTCGGCATTTGACCAGGCTGTCCGTATGGCCTTTTCTCGCTGTTATATCCAGTTAGGTCAGGTTCCAGAAAATGCTTGAAATAGTTTGTGATGATAGACTTAAATAACCTACCCTCCTTATACTGCTATCACTTAAGCAGACTTTTATCATACAAGAATAAAATATGCAAGGGGTTATTACGCAATCAGTGGGAAAAATAAAATATCATTTTATCCGGCTGCCTTTAGCGCGTACTGCAGCGCAGCCCGCATCGCCGGTGTCCTGTATGGGTGCCCTACGGAATCGACCTTGATTGTAATTCCTCTGCTGTTCGGGATGACCTTAAGATAAAAGTGCTGTTCGAACCCCTCATCGGCAGTAATAACTAAAACAAGCCCGACACCGTCAGATGAGATGAACGCCTCTCGGAATACCCAATGCCCTTTGCCGCCTATACCGGGGCCTTCGGCGCCCTTCAGTGCAGCCATGACTGAGTCGGCGGTTTTGTTGCTATAGGTTTCAGCCTCCATGGGCCAATCATCCTCCCTATCGAACTCTGCAGGTATTATGCCGTTTTTGCACAGTATGAGCGACCACGTGTCCTTGCCCATGGACTTCCATTTTCTTTCATACTTTGTTACATACGGTCTTACCGGATCGACCCCGAACCGACATATGTCAAAAGCGCCGCTCCCTGTGATCGTCGCCGATGCTTCCGCCGCATACCGTTCAACATCGGTCGCAAGCTCAAACGTGCCTCCCGGCACAAGGATATAATTAAGCAGGTCCGCAAACTGCGGCACCGTCACACGGCGTCCGGCATGGCGCGTCTTAGGCCATGGACAGGGGAAGTTCATAAAAACACGTTCGACGGATCCAGGATAAAAGCAACACCGCAGCATGAAACGGGCATCACCATGCATGATGCGGACATTATCCAGCCCCTCCGACAGTACACGGCGCGCACCCTTTGTCACGCACCACTGGGAGACCTCCATGCCCACGATGAGGACATCTCTGTATGCCCTCGCCAGATACTCAAGAAATTCCCCGTTGCCAAAACCTATTTCTACGAAAACCCTGCCGGACGGGGACATAGATTTCCAGTCAACAGGCAGATCCATATTTTCACTGATGACAACTTTGTCCAGATCCCACCACATGATCTATTCCCTGTTGCCGCTCTTGTCACTAAGCATAAACCCCGGCTCGTTCATAAGTTCAAACCATAATTCAAGGGGCAGTTCTTCCGCACGCGCGGACTGTTTGAGCCCGTGGCGTTCAAGTATATCGATCGCAGATTCCCGCGTGATGCCGCCATAGCCTGCCATCCAGTTATTGACCAGTGTTTTGCGCCTCTGTCTGAATGAATGCGCGAGAAGGGCACGCCATGTCCGGTCAGAGGGCAATATCTGATTTCTTTCTATTTTTATCTCTATTATGCATGAATTGACCCTTGGCTGGGGTCTGAAGGCACTTGAAGGAACGCTTCGCAGTATACTCGATATCCCCATGGCTTCGATCGTTATGCCAAGCGGTGAACGCTCACGATGCCCATGGGGCGATGTTATCCTCTGCGCGGATTCAAGCTGCACCATCAGCAGCATATATTCGAGTCCGTGCTGTGCAAGCTTCTCAAGTAAAGCCCATAGCAGCGGTGTGGTTATATGGTACGGAAGGTTAGCTATTATCCTGTTGGGATACCACGGAAGGCAGTTTTCATAGTCAAACTGAACAGCGTCACCCCAAAGCGGAGTCAGCCTTCTATCTTTTATTGCCAGCATATCTATTGCATGTTTAAGGCGGGTATCCAGTTCAATGGTGCAAACACCGGCACAATCGGCAGATAGAAGACCTTCGGTAAGTATGCCCTCCCCCGGGCCTATCTCCAGCACCTTATCTTCACTTTTCAGAGCAGCCCTGTCTATCATCCATTCAACTATGGAATGGTCTGTCAGGAAGTTCTGTCCTATATCTGTGTTATGGACGAAGTACGGGATTTTAGCCATTATCAATTTCCTCCGCTATAAACTTTATTACTGACATTAATGTTCTATCAAATTATATCTCAGAGGTGCTACCATAAATGATCGTATTCTCCGTTCGCCATGTCCGGGTATAAAACCGAAAACAGAAAAAGAGGGAACCGGTTTGGCTCCCTCTTGCAATATCTGGTCGGGATGAGAGGATTCGAACCTCCGACCACCTGCACCCCATGCAGGTACGCTAGCCAGGCTGCGCTACATCCCGTAGGCACGGAGTATAATAGCGCGCTATCTCTGTTTGGTCAAGTGGCGAAAGAAAAATCCCGGCACAGGGTGCCGGGAGCTTACGGATACAATGTCTGCGGAATATGATCAAAAAATACCGTGACTGCTACTTACCGTTAACAGCCTCTTTAAGAGCCTTGCCTGCACGGAACACCGGCACCTTCTTTGCTGGGATCTGGATGACCTTCTTGGGATCCTGAGGATTGCGGCCCTGGCGCGCGGCCCTCTTCTGGACTTCAAATGTGCCAAATCCTACGATCTGCACTTTGTCGTCCTTCTTAAGTGAAAGATGGATACCTTCGAACACTGCGTCTACAACTTCGGCAGCTTTCTTTTTTGTGATACCCTCAACGGACTTCGCTACTTCATTGACAAGATCTGTCTTTGTCACTTCTTTGCCACCTCCTGACAAGATTATCACTGCAAATGCAGTACACTGCTCTTTTTACAGCCTATTCCCCGTTCCGTCAAGTACCTGAGCCGATTTTTCAAGAATTTGACTCTTTATTTCTGAAAAATATCTTTATCGGAACGCCCGAAAAGTCCGCCATTTCCCTGATGCAGTTTTCCAGATGACGTTTAAAAGATTTTGATGCCAGTTCAAAATTGTTTACGAAGAAAACAAATGCCGGAGGTGCACCGTCTGCCTGAGTACAATAATATATTTTGAGACTGTGCCCCTTGCCGTCGCCGGGCATACGTTCAAAGATAAGGACTTCTTTTACCAGCCTATTAAGCTCTGAGGTCGGGATCCTGCGCCGTCTGTTCTCTTCGACTTTCAGTATAAGCTCAGGCAGCTTGTGAATACCCCTGCCGGACAATGCGGAGATAAAAACCCTTGGGGCATGCACAGCAAACGGAATTTCATCCGTAAGAAGTTCAGCCATCTTGTCCCCGATCTTATCCTCCCTGGGCGCAAGATCCCACTTGTTCATCGCTATTATGAGCCCCTTGCCGCGTTCAAGAACCTGTCCTATGAGACGTTTATCCTGTTCCGTCACCGGATCCTCCGCATCAAGCAATACCAGAGCAACATGGCACCTGTCAATAGCCTGATACGTACGGACATTTGAGTAATACTCCAGATCTGTGCTGATTTTGCTTTTACGCCTCAGCCCGGCAGTGTCGAGAAAGCGAAATTTTACTCCGTCGATCTCAACAAGCGAGTCAACCACATCCCTTGTCGTACCGGCTATCTCACTCACCATGGAACGTTCCTCTCCTGCAAGCGCATTGAGCAGGCTGGATTTACCTACGTTAGGACGGCCGACAAGTGTGACACGGATATCGTCACCCTCAGATTCAATGTCTTCATCCGCAGGCAGCTTTGCTACAACAGCATCGAGAACATCATAAAAACCTGTGTTGTGTTCCGCGCTTGCTGCAATGACGGTGTCAAAACCGAGAGAATATGCCTCGCTTAGCATAATTTCTTCCTGTTTTGAGTTATCCAGTTTGTTCATAACTAATATTACGGGCTTGCCGCCCCGTCTTAACTTAAGCGCGATCTCTTCATCCATTGGGGTGATCCCGTCACGCCCGTCCACAACGAAGATGACCACACTGCTCTCCTCAAGTGCGAGATCGACCTGTTTTGATATGAGATCCATAAACGGGTGGTCTGATTCAGGCATTATGCCGCCTGTGTCAACTATATAAAATTTTCTGTTTGCCCATTCGGCCTCGCCGTAGAGCCTGTCCCTTGTTACACCGGGCATGTCGTCTACTATGGCCGTGCGTTTTCCAAGAATTCTGTTGAAAATGGATGATTTGCCAACGTTAGGCCTACCGACTATCGCTACTATTGCCATGTTTTTCTGCTCCTTCCACAGAACCTCAGCACTGCGGGAATATTTTTTAATCTAAATTCAAAAGTACCAAGGGAAAACCGATCCTTGTGTTTCTTATATGAAACCAAGGTTCAAGGATTTTTTTCAGCAGACCGAAACTGCGTGTTCTGATCCATATTTCATCTTCTGCTTCATCTGATTTCCAGTATTCAATATCATATTTTTCAAGCATTTCTACAAATTTCTCACTTCCGCCGACGGGCATCTCCAGCTTAAGCATTGGTACAAATGGCGGGAGTGCCAATTCTTTGCGGTAGCGAAGTTCCGCCTCCCAGAAAATACGCCAGCCTCTTCTAAGTCCAGTTTGCCATGCTACCCCGGGTCTCCGGCTCTGTATGACTACCCTTCGTCTCTCAGGCTCTCCGCCCCTCCAAAGAGATTCCCACACCAGCGAAAACGCTTTTACCCTGGCATCATATTCCGTGGCCCTTGCCTCTGAATCTGCGTCGATCCAACCCACCATGCCAAGCGAGAGTTCGTCTGCAAGCGCAAGTATTTTTCTCGTGCCGATCGCAACAGCCCCATTCGGATAGTCCTTCATCAGAGTTTTACACGAAGGAAGCTTATCTCCTTCATCTTGAAACAGCAGGACTTCTTCTCCTTTGTACTTAAGCAGGGACGACGCCTTCTCCCTCAGAGCCTCAACGCCGGGACGGGTCCCTTCAAGAAATGGCCCGCCGCAGGAAGGGCATTTTTCAGGGACAGGTATCCTGCTCCTGCAGTTCAGGCATGAAAGCCTTCCGTAGCGCCCCTCCCATCGCATTGTCCCGCCGCACATGGAACAGCGGACAGGCGCACCGCAGTCACGGCAGTATATCTCTCCTGCGTATCCCTTACGGTCAAGAAGCCAGAACGCCCACTCTCCGCGTCTTCTGCAATCAAGCGTCTCCCTCATAAGAGGCCTGCTGATAGGAATGGATTCCTTTATTGCCGCAACTTCAAAAGAAGCAGAATCACTCATATTGACAAAGACAAGTCTGCTCTCGGCACCCTCTTTGCCATCTGATGGCCCCATCTCCATAAAGGCCTTTGATGACGGCATACGCCCGCCGAGCACAAGCTCTGCTCCGGCAAACCTCGCCCTTGCCGCGAGCAGCGTACGACGGTGAAAGATCGGATGTTTCTGAGTACGCCATCCGCCGCTGCATTCGTCATCTACAATGATCCTTGACAGTCCGCGAAGGGGCAGGAAGGAAGCGCCCTGACTCCCAACAACAAATTTTATCTCTCCTGCCAATGTCTTCTTCCATATATCCCATTGCTTCGCGGGGTTTGATACGGACCAAAGCACCCCGCCTTCCCTGATCGATTTAGGAAGCATCTCCCAGAATCTTTTAGCAGATAAAACTTCAGGAAAAAGTACAAGGCTCCCGTCAGGAGAATTTTCCGTCATATCGGCATATATGCCGTATCTTAATGCATCCCGCGGCTCATAAACATACCTTACTCCTGATGCCGGATGTTTATCCTGTATCATAACAGGCATTGGTCCAACCTCAGATCCGCCGAGAAATTTCGACGGAAGCAGAGCCTTGGCCGCCATGCCAAGGCCTGTGAACCATGTACCGCCAAACCATAAGAGGGTCTTCCAGAGATCTTCCGGCAGGACAGGTGAGCTGTCAATTACGCTGTCTATGCTCCTGAGTTCCTTTATGACATCAGGTTCTGCCTCTGCCTGCGCAGTCAGCCCCACACGGAATGAGTTACCCAGCGGGACCCGTACGCGCAGTCCCTCGGAAAGAACTTCATCGGACGCATAAGACAGCAAGGTCCACCATGGACCAGGTACCGCCACAGAGGTTATCGCCATTACACTTTTGTTTTTTTGCGGATCACCGCATCAAGCAACACATCTGCTGCGTCTTCCTTGCTGCCTGAAAACTCCGCTTCGACACCTCCGTGAGTTATTATCATTAGGGTATTGGTGTCGGAAGCAAACCCCGAGCCTTTGGCGAGCACATCGTTGCATGCTATCATGTCAAGGTTTTTGGCCGACATTTTCTTCTGCGCGTTAGAGATAAGATCCTGGGTCTCAGCGGCAAATCCGACAAGTATCTGTCCGGCTTTTTTTATTCTGCCAAGCTCTGCCGCTATGTCCCTGTTCTGAACAAGGGCCAGGTTAAGGGGCTCGCCGTCACGGCGCTTTATCTTCTGCTGTGCCTCCTGCTCTACTCTGAAATCTCCGACCGCTGCTGCTTTTATTATAATGTCCATTTCCGGAGCAGCCTCTATACATGCTTTATACATCTGCTCAGCAGTGATAACATTGATCACATTTACACCCACCGGCGGCGTCAGGTGTGACGGCCCGGATACAAGGGTTACTTCCGCCCCTCTGTACCATGCGGCCCTCGCTATTGAGTACCCCATTTTGCCGCTGCTGGGGTTGCTTATATAGCGGACAGGATCTATATACTCATGCGTTGGACCTGCTGTCACAAGTACCTTCATCCCTGACATATCCTTTTTGGGACAGAGCACACGCCATATGTGCTCATATATTACATTATACGCCGGCAGCCTGCCCTTCCCCTCGTATCCGCATGCCAGCATACCGCTGTCAGGGTCCACAACTGTGGATCCCATGTCTATGACAGCCTTAATGTGCCGCTGTGTGGCGGGATGGGCAAGCATGTTGCAGTTCATCGCAGGGAATAGCAAAAGCGGCTTATTGTTTGCAAGCATGGCTGCGCCGAGAAGAGTGCTGCTGTCCCCGTCCGCACACATCCTTAGTACGTTTGCCGTGCATGGGGCAATTACAAAAACATCCGCCCATTCTGTAAGTTTTATATGCGGGATCTTCCATCCCTTTTCACTGGACAGGAAATCCCGTTCGCACCATACAGTACGGCCGCTCAGCGTCGACAGCGCAAGCGGACTGACAAACTGCTCGGCAGACTCAGTCAATATCGTCTCGACCTCGCAGCCGGCCTTTACCAGGCCATGCAGTATATCCGGCGCCTTATACGCCGCTATGCCTCCGCTTATTCCAAAAAGTATTTTTTTGTCAGACTTCCACTGGCTCATTTGCAGTCTTCTGTGTCGACGTGTCTATAACAGAATAACGGATACGTCCTTCTATGAGGTCTTCCACTGCCTTAGTTATAAATTTTTCATCATAACCCAGCAAAGCACCTTTCCTCTCGCTGAGCTGACGTGCGCGTGCCGCTATGACAAGAGTAAGGATATATTTATTTGGGATGTTTCTATCTTTGTAAATTTTCTCAAGATCCATATATATCATTTTGCAGCCTCCCGATATTTTTTCACTATTTTTATAAAATCTTCTGCAGCTTTGTCAACAGTATCGTTGATTATCTGATGTTCAAACCTGTCGGCGTATTTTATCTCTGTTTTTGCGTCTTTTATCCTAAGCTCCAGATCCTCAGGGCTTTCCGTGCCCCGCCCCGTAAGGCGCTTCACAAGCTCTTCAAAGGACGGAGGCTGGATGAATATCGTAACAGATTCAGGCATTTTCCGCTTGACCTGCTCCGCTCCCTGGACATCTATTTCAAGAAGCACGTCCATTCCTTTTTCAAGCATCTCCAGCACTATATCCTTTCTTGTACCGTAATAGTTCCCGTGTACCTTTGCCCATTCCAGAAACATTCCATCCTCTACCATTTTTTTAAAGACATTTTCGTCCATAAAATGATAATGGATCCCGTCTATTTCGCCAGGCCTTGGCGCACGGGTAGTGCAGGAAATGGAATAAATAATGTTGTCCAGTCGTGAAAAAACTTCACGCAACACAGTTCCCTTTCCAACTCCGGCTGGTCCTGACAGCACGTAGAGATGTCCCCTCATTGTTTCTCTTCCTTCCCATCTTCTCCCTCAAAACGACCTGTTATAGTCTCAGGCTGGATCGCCGACAGTATGACATGCCTGCTGTCCATAACAAGTATTGCGCGTGTTTTTCTTCCCTGGGTGACATCAACAAGCAGGCCAGCCTCCCGCGCCTCTTCCTTGAGCCTCTTTATCGGGGCGGAGGATGGGGTGATTATCGCAACTATCCGCTCAGCAACGACCATATTCCCAAATCCGACATGTACAAGTTTATAATTCATGGCCGTTTATTCCAGATTCTGTATCTGTTCACGGACTCTTTCGAGAGCAGCCTTGGCTTCCACTGCAAGCCATCGGATATCGGCATCCGCAATCTTCGAGTCAAGCGTGTTGACCTCGCGGTTCATTTCCTGAACAATAAAATCAAGTTTACGCCCGGCAGACTCCGATTCATCTCCTGCCGAACGAAACTTTGACATATGGCTTTTGAGCCTCGCGAGCTCTTCTGAAACATCCCACTTGTCTGTGAATAGGACTATCTCCTGAAGGAATCTGCTTTCGTCCAGTCTTTCGCCGAGTCCTTCCAGCGCCTCTGATATCCTGGTGCGAACCGCCTGAAGTGCGGCATCCTTAGTTGGCAGCCACCGGGCTTCTATCTCACCGGTCAGCCTTTCAAGCTCGGCCAGGTGGATCAAGACCTCTTTTTTAAGCTGCGCACCCTCTGCTTCGCGCATTGAACGCCATGAAGCGGCAGCGTCTGTTATAAGCCTGTCGAAAACATCCTCAAGAGTCTCCGCCGCTTCGCTGTCCTCAAACCTTGGAATGTCAAGAACACCGGGCAAAGATAAGACCATCTCGAGTTCAAGCTCTCTCGCCTGCCCCATTGAGCGCTGTATCTGCAGCAGTTCATCGCAGTATGAGGATAGGATATCTTTATTTATACGCCCTATCCGGAACGTAGGAGCCCACATCACATCCATGCGCACCTGCAGTTTGCCGCGCCTGAAACATTTGCGCAGCTTCTGATGAAACCATGGCTCCCAGCTTGAAAACTCACGGGGCAGTTTTACGAATATTTCTTGATACCTATGGTTGACGCTCGATATTTCAAGGCTGAGCGTTCCCCACGGCAGCTGAAGCCGCGCCCTGCTGAAACCTGTCATGCTGACATACATTGTTGATCACATCCCATCTCTGATCCTCGCCGGATCATTCGATCGATTTATCATACTATTAACTGCCGGCCCTACGCCAGGCAAACAGCTATAATTTATCTAAAGGTTTCCACGATGCTATTGCCTTACAATTGCAGGCGATAACTCTTCCAGCCTCTCCCTGATTTTTCGGAGCAGTTCATCGAAACCTTCTCCGGTCAATGCGCATATACTGACAGTTTCTTCTCCGCGGGCCCTCAGCTCAGTAGCTATGAATCCCGCGCTTTCACCTGTTTTATCTATCTTATTGAGCAGGATCATGCGCGGCAGCATATCAGCATCCAATGCCCTGAGCGTTGCAAGGACTATATCAAAGCTCTCCACCGGATCCCTATCGGAAGAATCCAGCACCAGCAGCAGCAGATCGGCGCCTGCGACTTCCTCAAGAGTGGCTCTGAAAGCCGCCACCAGTTCAGGCGGGAGCTTACGAATGAAGCCTACTGTGTCAGAAAGCAAAAATGCTCCGCCGTCTCTATAGTTTATGCGTCTGGTGACCGTATCCAGCGTCGAAAAAAGTTGATCTGCAGATAATATCGTAGAGTCATTAGAAAGAGCCTTGAGCAGCGTCGACTTGCCGCTGTTCGTATAACCGACCAGAGCAACGAGAGGAGCCCCGTCCTTTCTGCGTCTGTCACGCCTCTCTCCTCTGCGCCTGCTGACTTCCGCAAGGCGGGACGTGATGCTCTTTATCCGCCGTTCAAGTTTCCTCCTGTGGCGTTCAAATTCAGTCTCGCCCGGGCCTCTGGTGCCTATGCCGCCTCCGGTGCGGGACATTTGGTGACCAAGCCCCTTCAGACTTGGGATCTCGTATCTGCAATGGGCAAGCTCGACCTGCAATTTTGCCTCAGCCGTGTGGGCCCTGCGTTCAAAAATCTTCATTATCACAAAAGCCCTGTCCCATACTGGAAGCGATGTCAGCTTCTGAAGGTTGCTCTTCTGAGTCGGGGTCAGAAAATCATCGACCACAAGCAGTGTCGCTGACAACTTTGATGCAAAATCCTTTATTTCTTCAGCCTTCCCAGAACCGATAAAGCTGGCAGGATCAGGCATGTCCCTGTGCTGTACAGCCCTTGCCGCAGTAGGGATACCAAGGTTCTCCAGCAGCATCACAAGTTCGTCAAGGGAGACCTCCGTATCGTCCGAATTCTTCCTGTCGACTGCGGCAATGATCGCCTTGTAGGGCCTCGTTGAAAGGTCTATGGATCTCTTCTGTCTGCTCAATTATGCTTATTTCTCCCAAACTCCGACGCAAGCGCCGATATTGCGTCAACAACCTCATCAATAGTCATATCTGTACTGTCCAGGATAATACAACCCTGTGCCGGCCGAAGGGGTGCGATTTCACGGTCGGTGTCGTATCGGTCACGTTCGTTCACCTGTTTCAATATCTCGTCGTAGTCTGCTGTCTCTCCGCGTGCGATCCGCTCTTTGTATCTGCGCGAGGCACGCTCTTCAGCGGATGCGGTCAGAAATACCTTAAGGTCCGCATCAGGAAATACTACGGTCCCCATATCCCGACCATCAGCGACGAGCCCTTCTTCCGCCTGCTCCCTCTGAAGAGAGAGCAGTGAATCTCTTATATTCCTAAGCGCCGAGTAAGAAGAGACAATACAGTCCACCTCAGGCATACGTATATCCTTAGTCACATCCCTGCCGCATACGTAGATCTTCCCTTTATCAAACGACAAGGAAAAATCCTTCATGGCTTTTTCTATATCGGCTTCGTCAGAGGGTGAGATGCCCTTTTTGCTCAGCCACCATGCGACAGCCCTGTAAATTGCTCCGGTATCAAGATAATGAAGCCCCGTTTTTTCCGCGACCCCTCGAGCAACAGTGCTCTTACCGGCCCCTGCCGGCCCGTCTATCGTTATTATCAGAGGTTTTGTACTATTGGGATCCATTAGATTTCTCCTTATTAAACATATGACGACAAAACATATCCCGCGCCGGAAATCATCCGGTCCGGAACCGGACATCGTAACGGCATGACCCGCTCCTCTAGATTATACTATGTGTCTGCCCAAAATGTTTAATAATCATCTGCGCATTTGGTTATTCAGCCGCGCATCAGACACTCCCAAATCGAAACAGTCTCTACTTTCGTGCCATCCCTGTCAGTTCGGCAAGCGAAGACAGCCCATATTGTCTGACAAAGGCCGGCAATCCGTCGCATATCTCCGCACCGGCATTTAAATTCCTGAAAAACGCCGTCCCAACCTCGACAGCAGAAGCCCCTGCGAGCACCATAGCCGCACAATCGCTCGCGGATGTAACGCCGCCGCAGCCGACTATCGGAATATCCACAGCTCCGCATACCTGCCACACGAGGCGAAGAGCAAGGGGAAACACAGCCGGTCCCGAGAGCCCGGCAAAAACACGGTCGAATGCAGGTCTGCCGGTGTTCATATCCATCGTCATGCCAAGCCAAGTATTAGCGACGACCAGTGCGTCAGCGCCCTCATCCGCTATCGCCTTTGCTACCGCTGCGGGATCGGCCGCCTGCGGTGTCATCTTCACCCACAGCCTACCGCTCCAGACCTTACGCGCGGAACGCACAGCCCTCGCGGCGCTGCACGGCTCTATTCCCCACGCCATCCCGTCTCCGTCGACGTTTGGGCATGATATATTCAGCTCTGCAGCAGATATTCCTCCGGCTTCCTGAAGGCGCATCAGCGTCTCTTCCGTCTCTTCCTCGCGCTCCATTACGACGTTGGCAATTACCGGACGCCCACAGTCAACTGCCATGGAATGATATTTTTCTATGAATCCCTGTACTCCGATATTCTGCAGCCCGATACTGTTAAGTATGCCGGACGGAGTCTCCCAGAGACGTGTGCCGCTGTTGCCCTTCCTTGCATTGAGGCTTATCGCCTTTGTGCATACGGCCCCCATGCCGTCAAGCTTTTCGCCACGCCAGAATTCTTCTTCATAAGGCCATACGCCTGAGGCAGGAATTACCGGGAAGGGAAGTTCGAGCGTCCCTATTTTTACAGAAAGATCAATGCTCATAATGAAGCCCCTCATCAGCCCTGAACAGGGATTG
>JAJFTP010000040.1 GCA_021372895.1 Synergistaceae bacterium | reverse complement strand
AAAACTGGAAGAGATAATTATTCCCCATGCCTATGCATGCGATCTTATGAGCGATGTCCTTGCCTTCTGTTCACCCGGCGCCCTGCTTCTGACAGGACTTACAAATGTGCAGATAATCAGAACGGCGCAAATGCTGGACATCCCTGCAATCGTATTCGTGAGAGGCAAGGTGCCGCTGGAAGAAACGCTTAATCTCGCACAGGAAAACGGAATTCCCGTTCTTCTTACGAAGTACAGCATGTATCAGACATGCGGCATCTTATACGCAAGGGGAATCAAGCCCAGTTATACCCCGCAGGGAGCATGAACCGTGGGCGATCCTGTCTGCCTTGAATATAAAATCGAGGGCAACGACTATATGGTTGCGGGAACTGCTTCGAATAATATAAAGAACACTCTTAAGATGCTCGGTATAGCTTCGGATTTCTGTCGCCGGGCCGCGGTGATAACTTATGAAGCAGAGATGAACCTTGTCATACATGCCGGAGGAGGAACGCTCAGGGCTGTGATTTCCGAGGACAGACTTGAGCTGTTCGCCATAGACAATGGACCCGGCATACCTGATATAGAAAAAGCGATGACCGAAGGTTTTACAACCGCATCCGAGCAGGCGCGGGAAATGGGTTTTGGCGCAGGTATGGGCTTACCTAATATAAAACGCAACAGCGATATATTTGAAATAGATTCAACGCCAGGAAAGGGAACCACGCTGAAGGCCACGATACTGTTCAAGTAATACGGCAGCATTTATACGTGCTGTTACGAGGGAGTGGATGGAATGAGGCACAGCATAAAAATATCAAAAGAAACATGCCAAGGCTGCGTCAACTGCATAAGAGTCTGTCCGACCGAAGCAATACGGGTCGTTGACGGGGAGATAAGCATAATAGCCGAGCTCTGCATCGACTGCGGCGAATGTCTGCGCTCATGCAGCCGAAAGGCGCTAGGAATAGATGAGGATGACTGGAACAGGATAAAGGAATCATCAAGGACGACAATAATAGCGGATCCGTCCTTCTTCTCACAGTTCAGCCACTACAGCACTCCTGAGATGCTCGAGGATGCCCTGGAATCGCTTGACCTTAATGTCCTGCTTGATGAAGAAGAGGACGCGTTTGACCTTTCTGCCTACGCGACAGCCCAGTTGATAAACCGCCACACGAAAGCATTGCTTCCATTGATATCCGTCTACTGTCCGGCCGTTCTCCGTATGATACAATCCCGTTTTCCGGAACTCCTTTCAAGGGTCATACCTATTGATACTCCGCTTGAACTGGCGGCGGATCTCTGGAGGATGCGCACCAACAGTACGGTCCCACTTACCCTGCTCGCTCCATGTCCAGCAAAGATAACGATGGTTCATGAACCGCAGGGGAGGGAGAGATCCCACATTGACTACGGAGTCACTGTACGGCGCGTGGCACGCAGTATCATGGCTGCTGACAAAGTCTCTTCCGGCCAGGGCGGCGAAGCAAAAAGGAGAAACAACCGCTGGATATCATGGGCACGCCGCGGCGGAGAAGCTCGACATGTACAGGCTTTTTCAGACAGGAAACTTACGGTCCTCGCCGTCTCCGGCATGCGCAACACGCTTGACGTGCTCCAGGAACTTGAACTTGGACGTCTACGCGGCGTAGACTTCATCGAGTGCCGCGTCTGCGACACCGGTTGCGTAGGAGGCGTAGGCACGGCAGACTCCCGCTTTCTCGCAAATCTGCGTATGGGAAATATCGAGACGGACTGGACTATAACACCCAAAGAGCTTGCCCGGACCGAAGAACTCTACTCTATGGACTTCTGGTCTATCACCAAAGAATTTGCCCCCCGGCCGCGTCCGCCGCTTTCTGACAACATAGCCGACGCAATGGCCAAACTGCAGCAGATGAAGGAGATATACAGCGGCCTTCCTCATATTGACTGCAGTTCCTGCGGACGGCCCTCGTGCCAGGCTATGGCCGAAGAGATAGTCCGAGGACATGGATCGGTAACAGACTGTATATTCAAACTCAGGGACAGGATAGCGGCACTTGCAAACGAAATTACCAAACTTTCAGAGGCACAGCCTCATGCGCTTAAAAGAAAGGGTGGACAGAATTGACGATAGGAGAACTTTGTAAAACACTTAACGCTGAAGTAGAGGCTCCCGGAAATATCAACAGGGAAATATCAAAGGCAACGGTGGGAGATCTGCTGAGCTTTGTCATGGGGACAGCTCCCGAAGGGGCAGTATGGATAACTATACAGGCACACCTTAATGTTGCTGCGGTCGCCGTGCTGAAGGATCTGCCAATGATCATAATCGCCTCGGGGCGTAAACCGCCGCATGATCTTGTTGAACGCTGTCTGAAAGAGAATATTTGCGTCGCTTCTGTTAAAGACACCATCTATGGGACCTGTATAAAATTAGCCTCACTGGGGTTCGGGGAGTAGCTGAAACATTGCTGCAACCTTTCTGGGTCGACCTTCACATACATACTGTCCTCTCTCCATGCGGCGAACTTGAAATGGGGGCGCCGGACATCACGGCAAAAGCCAGGGAGGCTGGCATTGATATTATCGGGATTGCCGACCATAACACATGTGAAAACTATCCCGCCATTGCAGTTGCGGCAGCCGGTAATCCGGTAGTTTTTCCATGTATTGAGACCCAAAGTGCGGAGGATATACACGTTCTCTGTGTATTCCCTGATTATGACACTGCGCTTGGGTACAAGGACTGGCTTTGGAAGAAGATCCGCCCTATAAAAAACGATACGGAGCATTTCGGGTATCAGGTCGTTATAGACGCAGAGAACAACATCATAAAAGAGGAAGATATCCTTTTGATACAGGGCGCCGGCTATGAGGTGGACCAGATCGTCGCCGAAACGCAGAGACTCGGCGGACTTGCGATTCTTGCCCACGTCGATAGACCTGCTTTTTCTTACACTGCGGTGCTGGGCCCCATGCCTAAGGATTATCCTGCAGATGCATTTGAACTGTCTTGCAGGCTAAACTCTGACCATGCGGCCGAATGGCGCGAAAGGTACCGGGGGAGAACATTTATACGTTCGTCTGATTCGCATACGCTAAGCGACATATCACGCGAAAATTGTACTAAGATGATGCTTGAAGAACCTTCTTTCAAAGAGATCAAAATGGCGATACAAGGTAAAAACGGCAGGCGGATCCCATGGCCGTGGGGGTAATACAGAACGGCCGCAAAAAATTACTGCTATCTTTTCGCAGAAATTAGATTTTGTTCATCACAAAAATATATCTGAAGAAATATGCGCACATCAGACCATAATTCAACAAAAAATTGTCCGGTCTGTTGCGGTTGTTATTAGATGTGGGGTATAATACTCATGCTTTGTGTACTTTTTCGCAAATATTACCGTACATGATGCAGTGTCAAAGATGGGCCTTTCTATAAGGCTCATTTAAGTGTGTTGAACAACAACCGTTACAGTTACTCGTTTCTATTTACACTTTTCGGACGGGAGGGTCCGAAGAGAAAATAAGGAGGGTGCGTTTTATGGTAGAGAATGTGTCGGAAAAGGCGTGGGAGCAGCTGGATCAGCTCCTCGACAAATACCGCGGAACGAAGGGAAGTGTCATTCCCATGCTCCAGCAGGCACAGGAAATCTTCGGATATCTTCCGAAAGATGTTCTTATTAAGATCAGTAAAGAGATCGATGTGCCGATAAGTCAGATTTACGGGGTTGTAACGTTCTACGCGCAGTTCCACCTTGAACCGCGTGGGAAGTACATCATCCGTTCATGCCAGGGAACAGCCTGCCACGTTCGCGGCGCAAAGGCGGTCCTTAAGGCAATCAGAGATAAGCTCGGTCTTGCGGAGGGTAAGGTAACGACCCCGGATCTCAAATTCACCCTTGAGACAGTCGCATGTATTGGGGCCTGCGGTCTGGCACCCACTTTTATGGTGGATGACGACACGTATGGCAGACTTACTCCTGATTCCGTAGGTCCGATTCTGGACAAGTACGCATAACTTCAGGTCGAAAAAAGGAGTGTTTTTTATGAAAATTACGAGTCTTGAAGAGCTTCGCAAAATAAAGGAAACTTCTCAGCATAATACTGAAACCAGGAAGAATAGCGACACACAGATCATCATCGGAATGGGGACATGTGGGATAGCGGCAGGTGCACGCGCAGTCATGACAGCTGTACTCGAGGAGCTTGCTAAGCGCAACCTCACGAATGTCGCCGTTCTCCAGACAGGATGTATCGGTATGTGCCAGAAGGAACCTCTTCTTGACGTTGTTCGTCCAGGAGAAGATAGAGTGACTTATGGCCCCGTGTCACCCAAGGATGTCCCGCGCATAATCGCCGATCATCTCGTAAACGGAAATATAGTTGAGGATCTTGTTATAGCTAAGATCCCCAGCAATGAATAGATCTGGAGGGAGGAATTCTAATGGCTCTTGCTAGAGCTCACGTACTGGTTTGCACCGGAACAGGCTGCACAGCTTCCGGATCAAGAAATGTCCTTGCGAATTTTGAAGAAGAAATCAAGGCCAAGGGGTTAGACAAAGAAATCAAAATTGTTGAGACAGGCTGCCAGGGATTCTGCGAAGGCGGTCCGCTGGTGATCATATATCCGGAGGGGACCTTCTACACCCACGTGACACCTGCGGATGTAGCGGAGATAGTGGAAGAACATCTGCTTAAGGGACGCGTCGTATCTCGCCTCCTTTTCAAGGAACCGCTTACTTCAGAAAAAGTCCCCAATTACAGCGATATAGCATTCTACAAGAAGCAGCACCGTCTCGTCCTTAAGAACTGCGGGCACATAAACCCCGAATCGATCGAAGAATACATCGGCGCCGACGGTTACGAAGGACTTGCAAAAGTTCTCCTGACAATGACGCCGGAACAAGTCGTAGAAGAGATGAAGAAAACCGGTCTGCGCGGTCGCGGCGGCGGCGGCTTCCCGACAGGCATGAAGTGGATGTTCTGCGCAAAGTCACCGGGGCCCAAAAAATACATTATCTGCAACGCAGACGAGGGTGACCCAGGCGCATTCATGGACCGCTCCCTGCTTGAGGGTGACCCGCATGCGATCCTCGAGGGCATGGCGATCGGTGCATATGCAATAGGGTCCGACGAAGGCTATATCTATTGCCGCGCAGAGTATCCACTGGCGATCAAACGTCTGAAGCACGCCATATCACAGGCTGAGGAGGCAGGGCTCCTCGGCCAGAACATACTAGGCACAGGATTCAATTTTACCATCCACATAAAGGAAGGCGCCGGCGCGTTTGTCTGCGGAGAAGAGACAGCGCTTATGGCATCTATCGAAGGCAAACGCGGAATGCCGCGCCCCCGTCCGCCGTTCCCGGCAGTAAAAGGACTTTGGGATAAACCTTCCAACATCAATAACGTTGAGACATTCGCAAATGTCCCATACATTTTCCGTGTGGGCGCAGAGGAGTTTGCAAAGCTTGGTACCGAGAAATCAAAGGGGACCAAGGTCTTCGCCCTTACCGGCAAAATAAACAACACCGGCCTTGCCGAAGTTCCGATGGGGATCACAATGCGCGAGATCATATTTGATATCGGCGGAGGCATCATCGGAGGCAAGAAGTTCAAGGGTGTCCAGATCGGCGGACCCTCCGGCGGCTGCATGCCGGAATCGCTTCTCGATACACCGATAGACTATGATTCACTCATCGCCGCAGGAGCAATGATGGGTTCCGGCGGCCTCGTCGTAATGGACGAGGAAACCTGCATGGTAGATCTTGCAAAATTCTTCCTCACCTTCACACAATCCGAATCCTGCGGCAAATGCACACCCTGTCGCGAAGGGACCAAGCGTATGCTTGAAATGCTGACTGCAATTACAGAAGGCAAAGGACAGGAAGGCGATATCGAAAAACTCGAAAGGCTAGCCAAGTCGATCAAAGCCGGTGCCCTATGCGCACTGGGGCAGACTGCACCAAACCCGATACTGTCCACTATCCGCTACTTCCGGGATGAATATGAGGCACATATCAGGGATAAGAGATGCCCTGCGGGTGCATGCACGACCCTTATAGGCTATAAGATAACCGCTGACTGCAAGGGCTGCGGCCTTTGCAAGAAGGTCTGTCCGGTTGAGGCCATCTCCGGGGAGATCAAAGGTCAGCATACGATAGACCCGAACAAATGCATCAAGTGCGGCGCATGCATGACAAAGTGCCCGTTCAAGGCAATAGTTCGCGGATAATTTCGGGGAGAGGGGAGACAGACAATATGGAACTTGTTAAGGTTACTATAGACGGCAAAACAGTATCTGTTCCAAATGATTACACCGTAATCGAAGCAGCCGCCCTGGCCGGAATCCGCATCCCTCAGCTTTGCTACCATCCTGAGCTGAGCAAGGAAGGAGCCTGCCGCGTCTGCTTAGTTGAGATCAAAGGCGCGCGCGCTCTAGGCGCGGCATGTGTATATCCAGTATCCGACGGAATGGTCGTCAACACAAACACTCCGGAAATACGCGAGACCAGAAAGGCAGTAGTTGAACTTTTGCTTGCGAACCACCCGCTGGAATGCCTCACCTGCCAGAAGAACAAAGATTGTGAGCTTCAGACGATCGCGGCAGACCTTGGTATACGTGAAATTCCATACACAGGCGAGAAACGCAATGCAAAGAAGGATGAATCAAATCCGAGCCTCGTCCGTGACGCCAACAAGTGTATCCTCTGCGGGCGCTGTATCAGGGCATGTCACGAGCGTCAGGGGCTTGACGTTTACGCGTTCATAAACCGCGGATTTGCAACCATCGTTGACCCGGCATTCAGCTATGGTCTTGATGAAGTCACCTGCACATACTGCGGACAGTGCTCAGCTGTATGCCCGACAGCGGCTATCTGCGAAAAAGACGACACTGAGAGCGTATTCGAGGCACTTGGCGATCCAGATAAGTACACAATAGTGCAGACCGCACCGGCGACCCGCGTAGCACTTGGCGAGGCACTCGGCCTTCCTGCTGGTGAGATCGTCACAGGCAAAATGGTTGCGGCTCTCCGCAGACTCGGCTTTGACAAGGTTTTTGACACCGACTTCAGCGCAGATCTTACGATCATGGAAGAGGGACATGAATTCCTTCATCGTGTGCTCAATGGCGGCACACTTCCGATGATCACATCCTGCTCTCCCGGCTGGATCAACTTCATCGAAATGAAGTACCCAGACCTTCTTCCGCACCTTTCAACAGCAAAGTCGCCGCAGGGAATGTTCGGCGCGCTGACGAAGACATACTGGCCAGAGTCCCAGGGGATTCCTGTCGAAAAGATATTCAGTGTTTCGATCATGCCATGTACGGCGAAGAAGGCCGAGCGCATCCGTCCGCAGCTTCAGAGCAACCCCGGGATACCGGATGTAGACGCAGTGCTCACCACCCGCGAGCTTGCCAGGATGATAAAGAGCGCAGGCATCGATTTCAAGAACCTTCCTGAAGAAGACTACGACAGCCCTCTTGGAACATCTACAGGTGCTGCGGTAATCTTCGGGGTAACTGGCGGAGTTATGGAAGCAGCGCTTCGCACTGTCTATGCAGTCCTCAACGACGGCAAGGACCTTCCGGGGATCTGCTTTGCACCGGTCCGCGGCATGGAGGGCATCAAGGAAGCAAGCGTTGATGTACCAATCAACGGAGAGACCGTCACCGTGAAACTTGCGGTCGCACATACTCTTAAAAACGCAAAGACACTTATGGATAAGGTCCGTGCAGGCGAAGCGGACTACCACTTCATAGAAATCATGGCATGCCCCGGCGGCTGCATCGGCGGCGGCGGCCAGCCTCAGCCCGTCAATGCGGAGATCCGTGCGGCACGTACGGCTGCTATTTACCGGGTGGATGAAACAAAAACTATCCGTCAGTCCCATAATAACCCGGATATCGCCGCCCTATACAACAATTGGCTGGGCAAGCCGCTCGGCGAAAAATCTCACCGCTTTCTCCACACGCACTACAACGCACAGCCGAGAGAAGTCTAGCAAGACAGAAATAAACAAATCAACCATATCGGGGGGCCATTCGGCCCTCCGATTTTCACATATAACAGCAACTTTATCATCAGGTCCGCCATAGTTTATGCGCATCGTACTGACGCTATATTTGCAAAAAACGAGTAGAATTATCTTTGATAGTTTTATATTGCGATGATGAAGAAGGAGTTGTTTTTTTGGTTAAACATGAATCTCAGAAAATTTACTTTGTGCGTCATGCAAAACCGGAGTTGCCGTACAAAGGTAAGCTGTTTTACGGATTCACGGATTACCCCCTCTCTGATGAAGGTATAGAAAGGGCAATGATACTGTCCGAGGATTTGAAAAACATTCATTTTGACCATATATTTTCAAGCGACATGCAAAGGGCATTACACACAGCAGAACTTATTATTCCTGACCGCAAGGCTGAAATAACCCAAATCCCCGGTCTTCGTGAGATAAATTTGGGCGACTGGGAGGGCAGGAGTTTTGACGAAGTGCGTGAAACATGGGATGAACTTTATGAGGCGCGGGGGTGTTCCTTTGACAGCATA
>JAJFTP010000039.1 GCA_021372895.1 Synergistaceae bacterium | reverse complement strand
TCGCGGGGTGGAGCAGCACGGCAGCTCGTCGGGCTCATAACCCGAAGGTCGCAGGTTCAAGTCCTGCCCCCGCAACCATTTTTGGCGCTGTAGCTCAGTTGGCTAGAGCATTCGGTTCATACCCGACAGGTCACCGGTTCGAATCCAGTCAGCGCCACCAAATTAAAATTACTAGGCATTGAAACCTGTATAATAGGGATCCTTCCGATAATCGGAGGGATTTGTTTTTTAGACGTGCAAAGAATCGTAAGCGTCAAACCATCCGTACCTGTCCCAAATAACGTAAGCGTCAAACCATCCGTACCTATCCCAGATAATATCAAACGTCTAAACTCCTCCGTAACTTAACAGCAAGGGGGAGTTTTCATGTTCGATCACAGCGGCAAACAGCTTTATCTGATCTGCGGTCCTACGGATATGCGCAAGGGAACAGACGGTCTGTCCGCTATTGTAAATCTTCAGCATGTCTGCGACTCTTATGAGTCCGCCATGTTCATCTTCTGCCGGGTGGCGATGATACTGATACGGGTCGCGGAAAACGAGACAGGGATGACCTGGCACAGAATAGAAAAGGCAATGTCCTGTATTACCGCAGGGGCTATCGGATCCGGTGGCTATACCTCTTGGATGACCTCTGATATTACAGCAGAAGCGGCTGAGATATTTGAGAAACTGAAGATTACTCCTCCTCAAAACGTACTCTCTGTAGAGAAAAACTCGTAGTACAATTTTTTATGAAGGATAAATCATGTCAATATAGTCTATGACTACATTAGCTGGATTTTCCTGTACCGCTGACTGTACAACGTAAGCCGGACCCTTGGATGATATCCAGGTCCGGGATATTTGACGCTTACAATATAGGCACTAAAAAAGAAGCTGCGTGAAATCGTAAGATCTCACACAGCCCCTTCCAATAGTCGATTTCTTAATTATAAGAAATACCGGTTATTAGATCTTTTCAACGTCAGAAGCCTGAGGACCTTTGCTGCCCTGAGTAATCTCGAAAGAGACCTTCTGGCCTTCATCAAGAGTCTTGAAACCGTCGCCCTGGATAGCGCTGAAGTGAACAAAGACGTCATTACCTTCGTCAGTGGTAATAAAACCGTAGCCCTTCGTTGCGTTGAACCATTTTACTGTGCCATTGCTTTTCAATGTGTTGCCTCCCAAAAGGAAATATTTTGAATCGGATTCTTCACCCGACCATGTGATATTAAACTTATATCTTTTGATTGTCAAGCATAAATACTGTAAAATTTCTAATATATCAGCAATTATTCTGAAATATCAGATTGGATCCTGAACATTCTTACAGGTACGCGATATCTCAAGCAATTCATAGATTCATAGAGTATCCCATCTATAATCAACTATAATTCAGTCTAATATTCCTTAGGTGCTCCTTAAGGAATTTGTCTGATTTTATTTGACCTATATAATATACCAAAGTATGATCAGTTATAGTTAATAGTAAATATGCTCCCTTGGAGGGGATAATCATGGATATGAATAAACTTACACAAAAATCACAGGAAGCATTGTACGAAGCACAGAATATCGCAATACGATACGGTCAGCAGGAAGTTGACGGTGAACATCTTACTCTTGCCCTGTTGCTGCAGGAGGATGGCCTTATTCCTAAACTGCTTGGCAGGATGAACATGCCGGTTGAAAATATCAAGAATGCGCTTGAGATAGATTTGCGTAAACGCCCGCGCATATCAGGCGCCGGACAGGAAGCCGGCAAGATATATGTATCTCAGCGCCTTTCGCATATCATGGTAAAAGCGGAAGATGAAGCGGATAAACTTAAGGATGAATACATCTCTGTCGAGCATCTTTTGCTTGCACTGCTTTCAGAGGGCGTAACAACGCCCTGCGGAAAGGTTTTTGCGACATTTGGCCTTACCAGAGAAAACTTTTTAAAGACGCTATCCGAGGTAAGGGGAAATCAGCGTATTACAAGCGACAACCCTGAGGATAAATACGATGTTTTGGAAAAATACGGGCGTGATCTGGTGAAGGCAGCGCGGGACAACAAGCTTGACCCTGTCATTGGGCGTGACGAGGAAATCCGCCGCGTTATCCGGATATTAAGCCGTAAAACAAAAAATAACCCGGTTCTCATAGGAGAACCGGGGGTCGGAAAGACGGCAATTGTCGAGGGTCTTGCGATGCGTATACTGCGCGGTGATGTTCCCGAGGGTTTGAAGGACCGCTCCATCTTCGCACTCGACATGGGTTCCCTGCTGGCAGGAGCAAAGTTTCGCGGGGAGTTCGAGGAACGTCTCAAAGCTGTCCTGAATGAAATCAAGCAGAGTGAAGGACGTGTCATCATGTTTATTGATGAACTTCACACTATAGTCGGTGCAGGCAAAGCCGAAGGCGCCATAGACGCAGGCAACATGCTGAAACCGATGCTGGCACGCGGCGAACTGCACTGTATAGGCGCGACCACGCTGGAAGAATACAGAAATTACATAGAAAAGGATGCTGCCCTTGAGAGACGCTTCCAGCCTGTCCTTGTAGAGGCCCCGGACGTAGAGGACACTATATCGATCCTTCGCGGACTCAAGGAACGTTTCCAGCTCCACCACGGCGTAAGGATCCAGGACAATGCGCTTGTAGCGGCGGCAGTGCTTTCCAACAGATATATTGCAGACCGTTTCTTGCCCGACAAGGCTATTGACCTCGTTGACGAGGCCTGCGCAATGATCAGGACAGATATCGATTCGATGCCGGCTGAGCTTGACGCTGTATCGCGCCGCGTCATGCAGCTGGAGATCGAAGAAGCTGCACTGAAGAATGAGAAAGACAAGGCTAGCAAGGAACGCCTTGAGGCGCTTCAGAAAGAGCTCGCTGACCAGAAGGAAATAGCAAATACACTGCGCGCACAGTATGAAACGGAAAAACAAAAGATCGCCAAAGTCCGCGCACTGCGCGAGGAGATAGAAAAAGTGCGCCACGAGGTAGAGAAAGCAGAGCGTGAATATGACCTGAACAAGGCTGCCCAACTCCGCCACGGCACGCTGCCCGGACTTGAGAAACAGCTTGAGGAGGAAGAAAGGATCGCGGCTGAGGGCAATGGGAAACGACTGTTGCGAGAAGAAGTGACGGAGGAAGAAATAGCACAGATTGTCGCAAAGTGGACCGGTATCCCTGTAACCAGGCTGGTGGAGGGGGAGCGTGAAAAGCTTCTGCACCTTGACGACATGCTCCATGGACGGGTAATAGGCCAGGATGAAGCTGTCCAGCTTGTATCAGATGCGGTGCTGCGGGCGCGTTCCGGCATAAAAGACCCCAAACGCCCCATAGGTTCTTTTATCTTTCTCGGGCCTACAGGAGTAGGAAAGACGGAACTCGCTCGCGCGCTTGCAGAGTCTCTGTTTGATTCCGAGGAAAATATGATACGGATAGACATGTCGGAGTACATGGAGAAACACACCGTGTCGCGGCTGATCGGAGCACCCCCGGGATATGTCGGTTACGACGAGGGAGGACAGCTTACAGAAGCTGTACGCAGGCACCCTTACTCAGTTATACTCTTTGACGAGATAGAGAAAGCACATCCTGACGTGTTTAACATACTGCTCCAAATACTTGACGACGGACGCGTTACAGACAGCCACGGCAGGACCGTAAGCTTCAAAAACTGCGTGATAATCATGACGAGCAACTTGGGTGCACAGTCTCTGATAAGCGGCATGGACTCAAACAGCGGCGAAATATCGGACAGGGCGAAGAATGAAGTTATGGACGCTCTCAGGTCCAGCTTCCGGCCGGAGTTCCTCAACAGGGTAGATGAGATAATCATCTTCAAGCCTCTACGTATAGAGGAGATAACTGAGATTGTCAGGCTTCTGCTTAAGCAGCTGGAGTCAAGGCTGCGCGAGCGCAATATAACTCTTGAGATCACTCCCGAAGCTCTGGCGGTGGCGGCTAAAAACGGCTATGACCCTGTCTACGGCGCACGTCCTCTGAAACGCTATCTGCAGAAAAAGCTTGAGACACAGATCGCACGGCTCATAATCGGAGGCATAGCGGCTGACGGATGTAGGATAAAAGTAGAGAATCTGGGCAACGATCTGGTTGTACGGGTTGAGAATCCGGAATAAGCCAAAATAGCATGGGGACGGGTATAATATACCCCGCTCCCATGTTATGCATATTCAATTTTAATTACCCAAGGAGGAAACAGTATGTCAACTAAAAGTGAAAAATATGAATTTCAGAGCGAGGCAAAACAGGTACTTGATCTGATGATCAACTCTGTATATTCGAACCCGGATATATTCATCAGAGAACTGATTTCCAACGCATCCGATGCAATTGACAAGCTCAGGATAGAAGGGCTCCGCAATAATGAGCTCTCTGACCTTGCTAAGGACGGAAAGATAGAGATAAAGATAAACAAGGATGCCAATACGCTTACTGTGTCGGATAACGGGCTGGGGATGAGCCGGGATGAGCTTGTTTCTTACCTCGGAACTATAGCGCGCAGCGGTACCAAGGAGTTTATTCGCGCCATTCAGGAGGCGAAATCCGGTGTAAACAGCGACCTCATAGGCCAGTTCGGGGTCGGATTTTACTCCAGCTTTATCGTTGCCGATAAAGTAACGGTTGAAACCAGGAAAGCCGGAACGGACGAGAGCTGGATTTGGGAGTCAGAGGGCGACGGAACTTATGTTATTGCTCCCGGCAACATGGAATCACAAGGAACGACCATAACCCTTCACATGAAAAAAAAGGGAGATACAGATGACGAAAACGATATCGCGAAGGATTATCTCTCAACCTGGACCCTGCGCGGGATAATAAAACAGTACTCTGATTTCGTTACATATCCGATTTTCCTAAAGGAAGAGGGGAAAGAGGAGAAGGAGAACGAGCCCGTCAACTCCATGAAAGCCCTCTGGACACGCCCTGAAAGCGAAGTCAGTGAAGATGAATACAAGGAGTTCTATCGCCACATCACCCATGACTGGGAAGACCCAATGGAGCGGATAAGCTACAAAGGGGAGGGGACAAGTGAGTTTCGCGCACTGCTCTATATTCCGTCGCGCCCGCCTATGGACCTGTTCTTTCAGGACGGTAAACACGGAATACAGCTCTATATACGCCGCGTGTTCATCATGAGCGACTGTCGCGACCTGATCCCTGAGTATCTTCGTTTTATAAAGGGCGTCGTAGATTCGGAGGACCTGTCTCTCAACGTTTCACGCGAGATACTCCAGCAGGACAGGCAAACTGCTACGATAAAGAACAGCCTTACACGAAAGATACTCGATGTCATTAAAAAGATGAAGCAGGATAAACCTGAAGAATACAAGAAGTTCTGGCAGATGTTCGGCATAGTCCTCAAGGAAGGGATCATCTCCGACACAAAGAACAGGGAACAGATAATGAGACTCTGTTTGATTGACAGTTCAAGCGTTGAAAAGACAACGCTTGAAGACTACGTTGCGCGCATGGCAGAGGGGCAGAAGTACATCTACTATCTCACCGGGGCGCCTGCATCGGTTCTTGCCGGCTCACCGAAACTCGAGGCCTTCAGAAAGAAAAACATAGAGGTCCTGCTGTTGGGCGACGCTGTAGATGAAATCTGGGTAAACAGCGTGCGCAAGTTTGGAGGATATGAATTTAAATCGGTAGCGGTCGAAGATATTGACATCCCTAACAATGGGGAAAAAGAAAACGGCAAAGGCGAGGAAGAGCTGGAAAAGACAGGCTTAGTCGCAAAACTTAAGGAATCTCTCTCTGATCTGGTCGAAGATGTGAAGATTTCATCGCGCCTTGTGGATTCTCCTGTCTGCTTTGTACAAAAGGGCGAGCCCATTTCTCCCCAGATGAGGAATTTCTTCCGCAGCATGGGACAGGAAGTGCCTGAAGAGAAACGCGTGATGGAGATCAACCCGAACCATACTCTGATAAAGAAAATTGCTGCCGAGAGCGAAAAAGGTGACGCCGATGTTTCCGAATGGGCGAATGTGCTCATGGGACTTGCCTCAATCGCAGAGGGAGAGCCTGTTCCCGACGGACAGAATTTTACAAGATTGCTAAGTAAAATACTGGAAAAATAGACAGAAAAAACAACATTTTAAAAGGGGCTGTATGAAAATTATTGTTTTCTTAGAGCCCCTTTTATCATACTTTTAAAAAAGTATCTGAAAGCGTTGGCAGGAATGCAAAATAAAATTTTAAAGATAGTGGCGTTATTCTCCTCTTATGCTACACTTGTAAAATGAAGAATAAACTATTTCTCATAATAACACTGATATTACTCATATTTCCGGCCACCGCCTACGCTATTGAAGAGGCGCTGCCCCTTGATTTCATATTCAAGGGCGGTGAGTATAAGGAGACTTTCCACCTCACAGTGGATAAACCTTATAAAAGTACCATTCCGGGTCCTGATGGGATCCCTATTATTTTTGACTACTCCGGCAGCTGTGAACTTACTCATACATTCACCGACCATGACGGCATAGAGACATACACGGCACCAAAAGGTATCGCGCATGTCAGATCCGGCAGCCCGCACCTGCCGGCTAAAGGGTATACAATGGGTCTGTTGTATGATCCCAAGACCTCCGACATATCATGGTTCGTCAACGACATCAACGGAGACGGAACACAAAAGCTCTGGACACGGGAACTCAGCGCAGATGAATATGCGCTGATAGGCACGCAGTTCACCATAACGGCAAGGACAGACGCGAATGCCCTGCTGATTCAATATTCAGGGACCATGCCATATTCTGACGATATAGTCTTTGATATTACAGACACAAATACCCAGGACAAATTCAGCAAGGAGATAATCAAATCCAGCTCTCTTCCGGGTTATTTTCAAATTTCAGGCGGCATCCTGTACATACAGAAATTAGTCATGGAAGATGACATCCCGATCCTTTATTACGAATGGAGCAAGCAGCCAAAGCTGTAGCACGCAAATGGGCTACGGCAGTTAATAATACCTGCACATAGCCCATCTATCTATAGAACTTATTCTAAGTGACCGATACAGCCCCTACTTAAGTATGTTCTTGAGAACAATCGACTTTGTCCTTGTCATTTCGTTAAAAGTGGTCATTACGCCCTCGGTGCCAATGCCTGAGAATTTATACCCCCCAAACGGCATCTCGAAGCTTCTGAAGAAGCTGGCCCCGTTGATCACAGCTCCGCCGCACTCAAGTGCATTTGCGACGTAAAGTGCCTCCTTCATGTCTTTCGAGAAGACACATCCGCACAGACCGAACTTGGAGGCATTTGCGATCTCTATTGCCTCTTCTGTCATGTCAAACGTGATGATGGGGACAACAGGACCAAATATCTCCATATCCTTCGCCACATCAGCGGTCTTAGGGACATTGACAATAACCGTGGGTTCATAGAATGCACCGTTTCTCTTCCCGCCAAGAATTATTTTACCGCCCTGCTCCACCGTGAGATTGACCTGTCTTTCTACCTCGATAGCCGCCTTTTCGCTGATAAGGCAACCGATGGATGTATCTTCATCAGAAGGCATTCCAACCTTAAGAGCTCTGATTTTTTCAACAGCCTTTTTTGTAAATTCTTCAGCACGGCTCTTATGTACCAGGAAACGTTTTGAAGCACAGCAGACCTGCCCTGTGTTGTACATACGGCCCCAAATGAGCTCCTCTGCAGCAAGGTCAACATCAGCATCTTCAAGGACTATAAACGCATCATTCCCGCCAAGCTCAAGGGCAGTGTGGGCCAGATTAGCAGCCGCAGTTTTAGCAGTCTCTATCCCAACTTCTGTAGAACCTGTCAATGTTATGAGGTGTACGTCAGGATGTGAGCACAGCATGCTCCCTACAACAGAACCGCGTCCTGTGAGGATCTGAATGGCTCCGTCTGTAACGCCGGCTTCAACCAGAAACGCTGTGAGTTTGCACAGGGTAAGCGGGTTATCTGTCGATGGCTTTACAATTGCCGCGTTTCCGGCAAGAAGCGCCGGAGCGACCTTCTGGTCGAAGAGGTCGCACGGGAAGTTGAACGGTATAATACAGGCAACGACACCTATCGGCTCTCTCTGTGTGAAGAGGATCGTCTTGTCCTGACCCGCCTCAAGCCCCGGCGGTACAACTTCACCATAGAGGTGCTTCGCTTTCTCGGAGAACGCTTCAAATGCAATAGCGATGTTGCCGATTTCTGCCCTGGCCTCCTTAATTGGTTTGCCTGTCTCATCAGAGAGTGTCCTGGCCAGGTCTTCCTTGTTCTTCTCAACAAGCAGTATGAATTTCTTAATAATATCTGCTTTTTTATAGACCGGAACCTTTGCCCATGTTTTCTGTCCGGCCTTCGCAGCAGCTACGGCCCTGTTGACATCTTCCGCGGTCGCCGCCGGTACAGTGTCAATAAGTTTCCCTGTAGCCGGGTTAGTCACTTCTATAGACTTCCCGTCAGATGCATCTACCGCTCTACCATTAATGATCATCTTCATTTCACAGTCCCCCTTATTGCAAAAATTTATCCGCTATTTGCCAAATCCTGTAAAAGAGAGCATCAGCCCGCCACAGGTGTTATTGTTGTCACTCTCAAAACCATATTCCCCAAAAGTGAACTCAACTATAAACGGGACATCACCAGCTGCTTTTTTGATCTGCTCCGCAACTTCTCCAATTCTGTCACCGATCCCAGCTCTGCGTCCTCCGCAATGCACAAGGTGGAACGCCGCCGGTTTTGTGTCCATTTTCGCTATAAGAGACCGGAGCGTACTTCCGGTGGAATCAATCAACTCGTCGACTGTCGCTTCCATACGGATGACGCATGTCTTCTCAGCCAGGTTGTTGCCGATAGCCATAGATCCGTCTTCATTTCCATTCATCGGGTGGCGTATAGCTGTAAGGTCACCCAGACGGTCCTTCACCCCAAGCGGAGCGCCAATGGCAGCCACCAGAAGATCCATACCTAAAAGCGAACTCTTATCGCAGCCCATCCATTCTGCGTATTTCTGCATTGCGGGGACCCCGTCTATCTCCACCAGCGTGCGATTCCCGCGAACCTTGGTTATTACGCCAAAGTCATCTGTTTCCCGATAAGCGCCTGTAAAGAGGTTCGTCATCTTGACATCCGTATAAAAGAAGGCTGTAACAACGCCATCTCCGAAATTCTTGCCGTCTGCATAAAGTTTCCATTTCCCGGCGATAGAATTATCAGCGGCGCTGCCGCCAAAAAAAGGAATTCTGCCTATTACGGAACTGATGCCTTTGAGATAGAATTCCTCTTCCGCCGGAGACGCAGCCATATAGAAGAAGTTTGGCGCGCATGTCTTGCCCGCATTCTTCATAGCCTCAAGCGCAACTGATCTGCCCGTTGCAAATGGATCGGATCCACGCTCTGCCGCAGCAACTCCGACTGTCATATTTTCATCTGAAAACGCCATCACGCCAACGAAACCGTCATCAGAACCCACAAACCCGTTGGGGGTGATGATTCCGGTAAATGATGTGTTGCCAAGTGCAGGAACTCCGGGTAATACCTCTTTAACACCAGCCATCATTTGGTCGATATTATACTCACAGCTTCCATAGACAAAAGCCATCTTTACAGAATCAAGGCCGCTTTTTGCAGCGGCAGCCGCCTCCATTCCTGCCGTCTTTGCACTTGCTGAGATACTTGAGCCGACTTTTGCTTTGAACATAAAATATTACCTCCCATCAGATTATGTTTACGTGGTAATGCTCATTGCCAATATAGCAACAGGTAAAAGGTGAACAAGGGTATAATTCCCTATTTCAAAACAAGCGTTTTAAAAACAAAAATTCCGTCAGATTTGGATATTCAAAGTGAGGGTTAGTCTTGGATTGTATTCTGATTTTAAATATATACAGGCGGAAAATAAAGAGACTTTTTATAAAACGCTGTTTTATTTTCCGCCGAGCTTGTACAGAACCTATGGAGCGGGATTTCTCTGTGTTTTATTGTTCTATATGTTTAATCGTGCGGTCAGACCAGAGTTTTGATGCTACAGGCGCCCATGCGGTTGCGCTTTTTTCACATTTGGAAGATAGATCCCTCACATTTTCCCGGTTGAGCATATCCGTTGAAACAGCCCCTGATTTTTCGACGATTTCTGTCAGCCTGCCATGGTTATCAAGCAACGGGCATGGGCGCAGCATGTTATCATTAAATGGCTGATTAGCTCTGTACTGCATGAAAAGAGGAGACTGATAGGCCTCCAGCAGTGTCTTTTCGTGTATGTTCGAGTCCGAGTAGTGGATAAACGCACAAGGCTCAATATCTCCATTGGCATTTATGTGCAGGTATCTGCGTCCGCCAGCAATACACCCGCCGACATATTCTCCGTCATTCCAGAAATCCATTGTGAAAATAGGCTTGGTCTTACGGAATTCACGGATACGATGGTACATAAATTCACGCTGTTCCGGTGTTACCATGAGATCCGTCTCCGCATTCACCCCTATAGGCATATAAGTGAAGAGCCATGCAAACTTTGCTCCCTTTTCTATCATATGGTCAAAGAATGCCTCACTGCCTATGGAATCTATATTCTTACTTGTGTAACAGCATGATATGCCGAAGGGCAGCTTTCTATTTTTAAGTATATCCATGGCCTTTTCAACTGCCCTGTATGTTCCTTTGCCCCGGCGGAAATCAGTTTCCTCTTCAAATCCCTCTACACTGATTGCAGGAATAAAATTTTTAACGCGCAACATCTCGTCGGCAAAATCATCATCAATAAGGGTTGCGTTTGTAAATGCCAAAAACGTACAGTCATCATGCTTTTCACACAGGCGTATTATGTCTGTTTTGCGCATAAGCGGTTCACCGCCGCTGAACAGGTACATATAAGTGCCCAGTTCTTTGCCCTGGGTTACTATGCTGTCAAGTGTCGTAAAATCCATGTTAAGAGCATGGTCATATTCCGCAGCCCAGCAACCGACACAATTAAGATTACAGGCGCTTGTCGGGTCTATCAGCATAGCCCATGGCACATTACAGTTATATTTTTTCTCGCTTTCGGTCCTGCGGTTGAAGCCTGCTATGGCAGAGTTCAACAGAAAGTTGCGAAAAATGGTCTTGCGTACCTTCGGATCAATATCACTATATATACTTTTTATAAATTTGAACCATATATCGTCAGGATCGTTAGCTATCTTATCAATATAAGGATATGCTGCAGAATAAATCCCATTTCTGTCAAATTTTTCGACCCATCGCACTATCTTTGGAATATTTGTCTCAGGGTCGCTGTCCAGATAAGAAAGAGCAATTTTTGCACCTAAACCCTCCACATATTCCTTCATGTTAAAAGCCATATTACCCACTCCTTCGCCTCGACATACATTGGATTGATTTTTTATAAAATGCGGATCAATAAAAATTATTATCGCCGCGTATTGATGTGATGTATTACGGCATATTTTAGTCCTGAGGTTACTCTAAGTCAATATTACTAATCATGTTATAAGACATGTTGTAAGAAACCATAGCGTTGTTTACACTTGAGATAAAGTATTCTAGCCTGCGCACATGTCGGGCGCACCCCAAAAAATAGACCCTTCAAGAGGGTCTATTAAGATAGTTGGTGGAGACGCGGAGATTCGAACTCCGGTCCAACAGGGGCCAATCTGGGAGGCACTACGTGCGTAGTCTTTGCTTTGATCTCGGCTCTGCGGCTCCCAAAGACAGGATCCGCATTGCCCAGCCTTCCCTAGAGTCTCGAACCCCAACCAGAAAGCGCTGAGGAGGTCCCAGTCATCTTTGTGACGCCCTTCTGAAGCCCGATGACGGAAGCTCCAGAGAGCGCGCTACTTAAAACTAAGCAGCGAGTGCGTAATCGTTATTGACGATTATTGTTTTGGAGCCGGATTTACGAGGGTTCCCCATCCTCGGCACGCTCCTCCCGATCCTCCAACCTGCTGTCGAAACCATACGTCCCCTTATGTAATAAGCATCATAATGCATGCTTTAACTGCCGTTAAAATTATTCTCCGCGAACTTTGCGGCGGATCGCCCGCTCCATTTCTCTGCTGGCGTCCTTTGCTGCGGCAGTATCTCGTTTGTCATGGAGCTGCTTGCCCTTGGCTATTGCCAGTTCGCACTTCGCCCATCTTCCCTGCTTGATGTATATCTTCAGCGGAACGAGGGTGAGACCTTTTTCACGCGTCTTTGAAAGGAGCTTTCTTATCTCCGATTTATGGACGAGGAGCTTCCTCGGCCGCATCGGTTCTTTGTTGTAGTAGCTGCCCTTTTCATACGGAGATATGTGCACGTTGTAAAGCCACAGTTCCCCGTTTTCGACTCTCGCAAATCCATCCTTCAGGTTTAACTGCCCTTCCCTGACGGATTTTATTTCCGTTCCGGAGAGCATTATGCCTGTTTCGAATGATTCCAATATGAAATATTCGTGCCGCGCTTTTCGATTCTGCGCAACAGTCTTATCATCCGGCATAATAACTCACCTCACATGCTGACTATATCAGGATTAACAAAATTAGTCAAATGTATAAATTACTGAAAAATCCATATTTATATATGCCCGTTACATTGTTTTCAGGGATAAAAAAAGTTCCCGGCCGGGAAACCGAGAACCAGTATTTACTATGGTCGGGGCGAGAAGATTTGAACTTCCGACCTCCTGGTCCCGAACCAGGCACGCTAACCAGACTGCGCTACGCCCCGGAAGCAGCGTGAATTATAGCATTCCAGACCGGGCTCGTCAATTGCCGGCGGCGCGAAGGAGCCTGTCCTTCAAAGCAAGACCTATTCCGGTTTCATCGGGTATTTCAGCTATTATTACTTCCGCTCCGCTTTTTTCAATTGTACGAAATGCACGGAAAAGTTCCCTGGCATACTCGTCAGCATCCGCAAAAATAACTTCTGTGTATGGATTTCCGTCTGGCTCCGAGATCCCCATCCATGCCCATTTTTTGTCATCTGCAAATCTCTCGGCAGGGCAATCGGCCAAAATAAGAGGGATTTTAGGGGCATAGTGGCGGTATCTTGTGCCCGGAGAGCGTTTTATGATGTTGCTATCCTGCGGCAACATCACAATTATGCCAAGCGCATCTTCTATCTGTTTCTTCGATATTCCGCCGGGGCGCAGGAGCACGGGGCTCTCCCCCGTCACATCAAGCACTGTGGACTCAAGGCCGACTCTGGCTGGTCCACCGTCGAGCACCATGTCTGCGGCAGCTCCGATATCATCCCTTACAGCCTGAGCGTCAGTGGGGCTTGGCCTGCCGCTTCTGTTTGCACTAGGAGCGGCTATGGGGACACGGGAAGCACGTATCAGTTCAAGCGCTATCCGGTTGTCAGGCATCCGTATTGCAGCCGTTGACAGACCGCCCCTCGTACGCTCCGGGACTATGGGCTTTGCGTTAAGCACGAGAGATAGCGGCCCCGGCCAGAATGTCTCCATGAGGAATCTTGCGCGCCAGTTGAGTTCGACTGCCGACTCCGCCATCTTTATATCGCATACGTGGAGAATAAGCGGATTATCGGAGGGGCGTCCCTTGGCTTCGTATATTTTTTTTACGGCATCGGCATCAAGCGCATTCGCTCCAAGCCCGTATACAGTTTCTGTCGGGAATGCGACAAGTCCGCCAGAGCGAATTATCTGCGCCGCTTTTTCTATCTCAGCGCTCTGTTCTGCGTTCGTCTGTTCAAATATTATTCTAAGCCTCTCGGACATGTCAGATATCATTTAAGGTATATGCCCTCCATAAAGTTCTCGAGGAAATTACGGCGAAATACAGGGAAACGCCCTTCTATTATCGCCCGGCGCGCATCTTTCATGAGGTTGACGAGAAAATGGAGGTTATGCCAGCTGCAGAGGCGCGCCGCGAGTATCTCACCGGCCGTGTAGAGGTGGCGGATGTAGGCGCGGGTGAAGTTACGGCATACATAACAACCGCACGCCGGGTCTATCGGAGTAAAGTCGCGGGCATAACCCTGATTTTTAAGATTCAGTTTGCCAAAGCTGGTGATGACCCCACCATTGCGTCCGTTCCTGGTGGGAAGGACGCAGTCAAACATGTCTATCCCGCGTGCCACCCCTTCTAAAAGGTTTGTCGGAAATCCGACTCCCATCAGGTAGCGCGGTTTGTCCTTAGGCATCTCTGGAGAAAGGACGTCCAGTATGCGGTACATTTCATCGTGAGGTTCTCCTACGGAGAGCCCGCCTATTCCATATCCCGGAAAACCGATCTCTTCCAGCCTATGAATACATTCTATGCGCTGCGTCTCGAAGGTGGAGCCCTGAACTATTCCGAACAGCGCCTGATCCTCCCGTGAATGAAAATCCTTGCAGCGTTCCGCCCAGCGTATCGTTCGCTCCATAGCCGCGTATGAATATTCTTCTGCCGTCGGCCAGTTGACACATTCGTCAAACGCCATGGCGATGTCGCTTCCGAGTTTCTGCTGTATATCCATGGAGTCTTCCGGACGCATAAAATGCTTACTGCCGTTTATATGGGAGTGGAACTCGACCCCTTCGTCGGTGATCTTGCGCAGTTCGGCAAGGGAAAACACCTGGAATCCACCGCTGTCCGTGAGTATCGGATGGTGCCACTGCATAAAACGGTGCAGCCCTCCGGCCTCTTCAACTATATCTGCCCCAGGACGCATGTAGAGGTGGTATGTATTGCTCAGGATTATCTGAGCACCCATCTCCTCAAGTTCATGCGGCATCATTGCCTTAACTGTCGCCTGGGTGCCTACGGGCATGAAGACAGGGGTCTCTATTACGCCGTGCGGTGTAGTAAACTCTCCGGCACGCGCCCCAGTCTCGTGACATTCGGCTATAAGCCTGTATTTAAACATCTGCATTTCCCCATCCAAATATTCTGTCTCCGTTTTTACGCACTACCTCCGCAAATTCCTCAACAGAAATAGCTTTAAGCATCGCTATCAGCTCATATACCTGACGCACATGACACGGTTCGTTCGTCTTTCCGCGGAAACCCTGAGGCGCAAGGTATGGTGAATCCGTCTCACAGAGTATCCTGTCGAGCGGTATCTGCATTGCCGTCTCGCGAAGCGCGGTATTTTTGGGATATGTGACAGGCCCGGCAAATGAGATGTAAAAACCCAGCTTCAGCGCGTCTTCAGCGTTCTGAAGATTGCCTGAAAAACAGTGGATCACACCTCCTATCTCATCGGCTCCCGTTTCCCGAAGTATTTTTATTGTCTCGCCGTTGGCATCTTCGTCGGCAGATCCTTTTGAGTCTCTGACGTGTATCACTATCGGTTTTTTTATCTTCTTGGCAAGCTCTATCTGATCACAGAACACCTTGCGCTGCACTTCGTGAGGAGAGTGGTCGTAAAAATAATCAAGCCCTATTTCGCCAACCGCGACAACCCGCCGGTTCAGCGCAAGTTCTTCTAGTTCATCAGGGATACCGGCCCCAGCCGACAGGGCCTCATGGGGATGGATCCCGACAATCGCCCATACCTCAGGGTCTTTAGTCTGCCACGCTGCGAGATCAACAGCTTCGCGGCTTGACTGAAGGTCGGCAGAGGCGAAAAGCAGCCGCTTCACATCGCTTTCAAGTGCATTGCGTAAGACCTGCGCCAAACCTTCCGGGTAATATTCGTTATTCAAGTGGCAATGGGTATCAACTAGAAACATTTCTTCTTCCTTTCAAAAAACTGCAGAAATACGTCGCAGTTAAAGAGCAGCCATGCCGCCCGCATCTGCCGACGGCATGGCTGCTGCGCAAAGTCTTTTAATGTATCCTGCTTCCGATAGGGATGGAGTCGTCCATCACAGTGAGCAGAGTGAGCGCTTCTTTTCTGGTATCGGGGCTTTCGGCCGCAAGCAGCATCCCGTTGCTCAGCACTCCTCTGAACTTTGCCGGTTTCAGGTTACAGAGGACAATTATCTTTTTGCCCTCCAAATCTTCCGGCTTATAAAATTCACGAATGCTGGAAACTATGGTACGCTTCTCATAGCCAAGGTCGAGGCTCAGTATGTAGAGTTTGTCCGCTTTGGGCACTGCTTCGACCTTTTCAACGAGCGCGACCCGAAACTCGAGTTTACTGAAATCATCTATAGATACCTCCGGCTCATGGTCGTCAAACTTATAAAACGCAGAGGGATCCTCCTTGGCACGTTTTTCAAGGTCACGGGCCTCTTTATCGGCTTTCCACTTATCCACATCTATACGAGGAAAGAGGATTGGACCTTTCTTTACAGTTACCGGCCCGCAGAGCCTGCCCCATCCCCATACCGCGCGTCCGCCGTCAAGCGGGTCACCTGTAAGCCCAAGCTGCTCCCATATACGAGCGGATGTCTCAGGTATAAAAGGCGCGGCGAGGACAGCTGTCAGACGAAGCGATTCCCAGAGGGTCCTGAGCACCGCATCAAGCCTTTCTACTTCGCCCTCCCTGCCAAGTTTCCATGGTTCTGTCTCGTCTATGTACTTGTTCGCCCTGCTTATAAAATTCCAGAGCGTCTTTAGCGAATCGTCAAACGCAAAACGTTCCATATATGTTTCCATTTCAGCGGCTGTTTTGTTTGCAAGCGCCTCTATCTCCTTGTCAAGATCTGTTGCAGTATAACTAACAGGAAGCTCGCCTGCGCGAAACTTCTCTATCATCTGAAGGCTCCGGCTCAGCAGGTTGCCGAGGTCATTGGCAAGGTCGGAATTGATGCGCTGGACAAGAGCTAGCTCTGAGAAATCACCGTCATGTCCGAACGGGACCTCGCGGAGCAGGAAATAGCGAAAGGCATCGACACCGTAGAGGTCAGCCATCTCAAACGGGTCGACTACGTTACCCACGGATTTTGACATTTTATCGCCTTCCACTGTCCACCAGCCATGTGCAAAGACCCTCACAGGCGGGTTGACTCCGAGCGCCAAGAGCATCGCCGGCCAGATCACACAGTGGAATCTTATTATGTCCTTGCCTACGAGATGGCGTGCTGCAGGCCAGTATTTCTCCCAAAGTCCGCCCTTTTCAGGATAATCAAGTGCGGAGAGGTAGTTTATGAGCGCATCGAACCAGACGTAGATTACATGTTTGTCGTCACCCGGCACCGGTACGCCCCACTTGAGCGTTGTCCGCGAGACCGACTGGTCACGGAGCCCGCTCCTGATAAAGCTGACTATCTCGTTATAGCGGGACTTAGGCATGATAGCGTCAGGATGCTCCTCATAAAACTTGAGCAACGGCTCGGTATATTTCGAAAGTCTGAAGAAGTATGTTTCCTCCGTCATTCTTGTCAGCGGCCTGTGACAGTCGGGGCAGGTCTGTCCTTCTCCCATCTGCGCCTCGGGGACGTATGTCTCGCATGGCACGCAGTACCAGCCCTCATATTCGCCCTTGTATATATCCCCGTTGGCCATCAGACGTCTGAATATTTCCTGGACCACCTTCTCATGGCGCGGATCAGTCGTGCGTATAAAATCGTCATTTGATATATTGAGCACGTCCCAGAGTCTCTGGAAGTTCTGGACCACTTCGTCGCATAGTTGCTTTGGCGTGATGCCTCTCTTCTCTGCCACATTCTGGATCTTCTGTCCATGCTCATCGGTGCCGGTCAGGAAACGGGTGTTTTCACCGGCGGATCTGTGCCAACGCGCCAGCGTATCAGCCGCTATGGTAGTGTAGGCATGGCCGATATGCGGGACATCGTTAACATAATAGATCGGGGTAGTTATGTAAAATGTCTTTTTATTTGTCATTTATTTACCCTCCTCGGCACACTTCTCAAAAATGTACCGTTTTATTCTGTTTCGTGGAATACGATACTTGATTGTAAGCAAGTTTGCAACATTTTTCATCTGTTCGCCGGCTTTGTACATTTGCTCCGCTTCATTCATCCAGGCGGAATCATCCTGAACTTCTGCTTCTTTCTTGCTCCCTTCTACAATACAGACAAACTCACCGCGGATTTTATCTTCAGGCAAAGTATCTTTGAATGAAAGCAGCGTCCCGTGAATAGATTCCTGATGTATTTTGCTTATCTCTCGTACCAGAGCAGCCTTTCTGTCTCCCAGAACTTCCCCCATCATACACAGCTCTTTTATAAGATGGTGCGGAGCCATATAGAATACCAGTAATTCCTCTATGTTTTTAAGCCCTTCCAGCCTCTTTTTTTTCTCTTCCTTACTGCCTTTGAGAAAGCCGGCGAACAAAAAAGACTCCATCCCCATATTGGACAGCAGCAGCGCAGGCAGCAGCGCGTTAGCCCCTGGCAGAACATCATACGGAAGCCCTCTTTCGATCGCCGCTTTGATAATGATAAAACCCGGGTCTGAAAGCCCAGGTGTACCTGCATCCGATACCAGCGCAACAGTCTCGCCGTTTTCTATGCGCCTCATAAGAGTATCTACCCGTTCTGCCTCGTTGTGTTCATGACACGAGATGAGTGGTTTCTTTATATCGAAATGATTCAGCAGCTTGAGCGTATGTCTGGTATCCTCACACGCGATCACATCTGCCTCCCTTAGTACCCTGAGGCCGCGCAGCGTAATATCTTCGAGGTTGCCGATCGGTGTGGGTATTATTATAAGGGGCATCAGTCCTTCGCCTCTATTCTATATGCTTCAAGCAGTTCCCGCGTCTCTTTGCCGTCATCCCCAAGAACGAATATCGGAGGTTCGATTTTAAGCCCATGGCTCGCGGCGCACATCGCTTCCACAAGGATGACCGTCGCATTGGCACCGGGCTTTGGATGCACGGAACGCATCACCTTGGGCGGGATACAGTACTTGTCCAGAAGTGAGAATAATTCGCCGACCCTGTTCGCGCGTATTACCATATCCAAATATCCTTTATTCTTCAGAAGGTAGCGTGAGGCAGCGATGACATCTTCAAGCGTGCACATGGTCCCGTGCATTGCCGCCGCGAGCGCATCCGACGGGCTCCTGTTTTTGCTAAGTTCGTCGTAAGGCGGGTTGACCACGATCCTGTCGAAAGTCTGCGCTTCCCATGTCCTCTTATATTCGCGCAGATCACTGACGTAAAACTTTGCTCTGTGCTGAAGCCCGTTATACTCTGCGTTCTCGGCAGCAAGCTCCACCAGATACGGCTGTATGTCGAACCCCTCTACACTGAATCCCCTTTTAGCAAGTATCAGAGATATTGCGCCGTGCGCGCAGCCTATTTCAAGTATCCTTTCGCGGCTGCGCGGCTTTGTAAAGTGAGCAAGGAGTATAGTGTCAAGGTTCACCCTTAAGCCGTTCTTCTCATCCGGCTGTCTTATCTTCAGAAGTCCTCTGAGCAGGTCTTCACGTCCGTCCTTCATTATGCCCAGTCCTCCAGCCTGACACCTATGACCTGTGAGAGGCCCGGCTCCGAAAGAGTCACACCGTAAAGAACATCGGCACGCTCCATGGTTACCCGCCTGTGTGTCATAGCAAGTACCTGTCTGTTTTTCGCATACTCCTTCGCAAGCTCGGAGAATCGCCTGAGGTTTACCTCATCAAGAGCGGCGTCTACTTCGTCAAGCACGGCGAGGGGACAGCCAGCCACCTCCATTGAGGCGAAAAGAAGAGATATCGCGGCAAGCGATTGCTCTCCGCCGGAGAGCTGGTTTATCCCCTGAGGATGTTTTCCAGGCGGACGGGCTATAACATCGACACCAGTGTCCCATATTGTCTCACCGTCGGTCATCTCAAGGTGAGCCTCTCCTCCTCCGAAGAGACGCTGGAAGAGAGAGCAGAATCTGTTGTCCACTTCCTGCAGCGCATCTGTGAAAATTTTGTGCGCCTGTCTGTCGGCATCAGCGATAAGCTTCTCAAGTTCTGCTGCGCCAGCGCGGACGTCGTCCAGATGCTCACCCAGGAATGCAAGACGATCCTTAAGGTTGCGGTCCTCGGAAAGAACTCCCATGTCCACATCTCCGAATGCTTTTATCTTCCTCTCTCCGTCCCTTATATTCCTGCGAAGATCCTCAACATCTGTGTCCGGTGGGAGAGATTCGGCGTCATGATATGGGTACTGTTCTTCCCACGTATTTATAAGTTCCTCCAGTTCACGCGCTGTCTCGCCTTTTTTAGCTTCAGCGGCGGATAATTTCTCAATGCAGGCAAGGAGGCGTATTTCTGCGGCGGCAAGCCTCCTGCGGAAATATTCCCGCTTTGCCTCAAGCTTCGAGTAACCTTCAACATGCATGTCCATCTCTGAAATTAGTTTTATGCGCCTGTTGTGTATCTCAAGACAGCCCCTTCCGACACGCGCAAGGTTGGCGCGTTCGCGGACACATCGCTGATCAAGCTCTGATATCTCCTCTTCCAGCGCCCAGACCTTGCGTTCCTCGGCGCGCACCTCTGTGCTCACACGCTCCATAAGCGCAAAACCAGAACGCAGGCGTTCGGCGGTTACAGCAGCATCGGCGCGCAAGCGTTCCCTCTCTTCTATAAGCTGGTGGTCATCTTCGATATCGGCCTGTATGTCACGCTTCTCCTCAAGCTCTGAAAGGGCTGTAAGTATGGCCTTCCAACGAAGGCCATACTCTTTGAGCGTATCCAGTATCCTCGCACGCTCCCCTTCCATACGCCTGTATTCCTTGGCTATGGATTCCTTCTGATCGAGCACGAGCGCTATGCGCCCGTCAAGTTCACGGATCTGCCTTGTGTAGGCTTCTTTCTGCTCAGAGACGGCTATTTCTTCCGCCTCGCATTTTTTAAATTCAACAGATATTTTTTCAGCAAGGGCTGAAGCTTTGGCAAATTCATCCTCAAGCCTGGCCACATTTGACTTCATCTCCAGCGTTCTGCCTGATTTCAGTGAACGCCCTCCAGACACAGTGCCTCCCGGCTGAAATACATCTCCCTCTAGCGTGGCTACCGGGCCTCTGAAGCCTGACCGGACCAGTTCCTGCCCTACAGAATAGGAACTCACTATAAGCAGGTCACCCATTATCTGCTCTATTGCGGGGAGCCAGTGTTCCTCCACCTTTACCAAGTCTATCGCCCACCCGACTATTCCCTGCGCGGGAAGCCTGACGGACTTGTCTGGGAAACGTGGGCGGCAGCGCTCAAGTGGCAGGAATGTAGCCCTGCCTTTGCTGTTTGCTTTGAGTTTATCTATGCAGCGTCCGGCTTCCTCAAGATTTTCCACGAGCAGCTGAAACTGGCGTCCTCCCAGATATGCCTCCAAGGCGGTTGAAAGCGACGCTTCGCATGTAAATACATCTATCACCGCACGGGGAGAGGCATCAAGCCTGTTGAGCCTGGCAGCCGAAAGAAGAAATTGTACCGCTGTCGGATAAAGCTCTGTCTGCAGCGCTTCAGATACTTCATTCAGGCGGGAGCGCGCCTGTGATGCATCCCTGCGAGCACGCTGCACTTCTGATGCAAGGTTCTGAACTTTGGCATAGAGTTCACCGTGACGATTAACAAGTAGTTCCTGCTCCTTGAGAAGGCGGTCGCGCTCCTCTTCATAGTGTTTTATACCGGCATCGAGGTCTTTCCTCGGATCTGCTGACCGCGTTTTTTTATCACGCAAATCTATCAGGTCTTTGCCAAGAAATGAAAGTTTTGCCCTTATCTGCTGAAGTTCTGCTTCAAGCTTGCCCTTCTCCTGGTTCAACGCCTCTCGCTTTTGTTTTTCCCGCTCAATGCGCAGATTATATTCCTGCCATTTTTTTTCCACAGATTCAAGAGCCTTCTGGCTTGCGGCAAGTGCCTCTTTTGCCTCTTTATTCCCGATATCGGAACTTTTTTGCTCTTCCATAAGAGATTCAAGATGGGACTTGACCCTCTTATGCTCCGTCTGCGCCTGTATAAGCCTCTCTTTAGAGGACATCAGCACAGATGCTGATGCAAAACCGGATTTTGTGAGTCCGTCAAAATTTGTCCTGCATTGTTCAAGCTCCAATATCTGCTGCTGACGCGCCTTTGCCAGACCTGCAAGCTCAGCTTCCATCATGCTCTCCGCGTGCTTCCATGTCCTGGACCATGCTGATGCTACATCGCGTGCTGATGCGGCATTCTCTATCTCAGCCCGCATATCCGCAAATGTTTTTTCCAAACGATCGCGGCGTAGCCAGTAAAGGAGTTTTCTTTCTTCCTCTATGCTGTCAAGTATACCGCGTATCTGCGCTGCACGCCTGACCTCAGGTGCTATCTCATCACGCCTGGCGTTAAGTTCCGCCATAATGTTGCGGAGCTGATCATACTCTTCTCTTACCGTGACCAGCCTGTCTGAAGCCTCCATACGGCGTTTCCTGTAAATATCTATTCCGAACAATGCCTCAAGACGCATTCTGCGTGCGGCCGGACGTTGTTGAATAACCTCTGCTACTTCTCCCTGCCCTATAAATGCAAACCTGTCGCCTTCAAGTTTCCATTCGCGCTTTGTCTCGTCAAGTTCCGCAAGTGTCTTGCGAATATTATCAATAAACAGCACGGTATTGCCGTCAGGCGCCGTTACACGCCGCTTGATGGAACAGGTGCGCATTTCTTCCCTGAGCTGGATCATAACCTCGGCATCTTTGGCCTCGGGAAGGCTTATCGACCCCTGAAAGAGGAGGTCGTTCTGCCGCGCGATACGGAGACGTCCTGCATGGCTGTCACCAAGCGCCCATCTGAGAGCATCGAGAAGATTACTCTTTCCGCTCCCGTTTGGACCTACTATTGCGGTGAACCCTGACGACAGGATGAGGTCATGGGTGCCTCCGAAACTTTTGAATCCCTTAAGCTGAAGACGACCTATGTACAACTGCCCAGCCCTCTCTTTTCTGAAGTGCGGCTATTCTGTGCTCCAGCTGAGCAACGCCGCCCTGGCTGTCAAGTCTGAATTTGCTCCATGAAAAATCCGGGCAACCTCTGATAAAGATGGTCTTTTCGAACTCTTCCTCCCACGATGAGAGGAACGTCTCCGCTATATACTCGGCAACCGAAGTATATACCTCTATAAGCAGCGCTTCCGATTTAGACGACGCAGAGACCTTTCGGATAAAACGCTTGATCTGCATCGCTACTCCCTCTTCTTTAGGCACCCAGCCCAGACCGGCACAAAACGGACAGCTGCGGCCAAGCGCCGCGCGGATATCCGTCCTTGCACGTTTTCTGGTTATCTCGACAAGTCCGAGCCCGGTCACGCCATAAACTCTAGCTTTGCACCTGTCAGTTTTAAAAAGATCCTGAAGCTCGCGTACAAGGTCGTTCTTGTTTTCTTCCGTTTCCATGTCTATAAAGTCAACGACGACGATACCTCCCAGCGCGCGAAGACGCATCTGTCTCGCTATCTCTACCGCAGCCTCCATGTTGGTCTTCAGCACTGTGTCGTTAAGGTTCTTTGTGCCTATGAACTTGCCTGTATTTACATCAATGACAGTAAGGGCCTCAGTCTGGTCAATTACAAGGTATGCGCCGGATGATAGCCATACCTTCCTGTCCTGCAGCTCTGCAAGCTGATTTTCAATGTTGTATACATCAAACACCGGGGTTTTGCCCTTGTACAGGCTGACCTCTATGCTCTTGTCAGAGAAGAAGCGCTTTACAAACAACTCTATGTTCTTCTTATCCTCTTCCGTATCCACAATTATCTCATCTATATCTTCTGTGAGTTCATCGCGCAGTACGCGCTCAAGCAGTCCGGGCTCTCTGTGTATAAGACAGGGGGCGCTGTTCCGCTTCGTATTGTGCTGTATCGTCTCCCACTGAGAGAGCAGCTCGTTAACGTCTTTGATAAGGCTTTCCTCATCGCAGCCTTCGGCTACAGTCCTGATAATTATGCCGAATCCATCCGGTCTTATATGTTTTGCAATGTTCCTCAGGCGTGAACGCTCTTCATCGTTTTCGATGCGTTTAGAGACTCCGGTCTCGTGCCCGTCCGGTATCAGCACCATATAACGTCCTGCGAGCGAAATGCGCGGCGATACCCGCGCCCCCTTGCCCTTGCGTGCATTCTTGACAACCTGTACCAGCATTTCCATTCCGGCTTTGACGTTTGCTCCGTGTACATCGTCAAGGTATAAAAAACCGTTCCTCCCGTCGCCCAGATTCAGAAACGCTGAGTTCATCCCTGGGAGCACGCTGTCAACGCGCGCTTTGTATATTTCTCCCGTGCACTGATGTTCCAGCATCCTTTCAACAAAGAAGTCATACAGCTTACCCTTCTCGTCAAGGATGGCTATTCTTATCTCCTCAGGATCTATGAGGTTCGCAACTATTTTCTTTGACCATCTATCTGAAGTCATATCCATACCTCCCTGGTCAAATAAGCGAAAGGATTCTTGAGTTCTCTGTATCCCATGTGCCGACCGTCTCCCGCACAATACTGAGGTCAGACCAGCCGCCGCAGATACCGCTATCCTTGAGGGCCCTTACAAAATTACCGGCACCGCAGTTTTCCAGGCCTCCTACTGTAAGAGTTACAATCCCTTCATCAAGTGAAGAAGAGTACAGTATGCCTGCACGTTTTGACTCTTCCTCAAGCACAGCCTTAGCATCGCAAGACAGATCAAATCCTGCTCCGGTTATTATATAAACAGCGGCGGTCGCAAGTTTCGCCAGAGCAGGTCCCTCTACTTCCGCATATTGCAATATCTTTAAGCCTTCCGGCAATTTAGCATTCCAGTAAACAGCGGATCCGCCATGCCATTCATTAAACCAGAACTCCGCAGGTTCAGCCCGCCCCTCGACCCCTATCGCAAGCGGCGGGCACAGGCTGATATGCGGATGCGGTGAAAATCCCTGCGTAAACTCCTGGGAGAGTCCGGCGCGTCTTGCAGCGCGCGAGAATAATACCGGGAGATCCATGTGGTTTATAAATATGATCCAGCCCTTCTTTTCAAAAATAATCCTAATTCTTGCCATTGCCGCATCCCTTCACTCCGGTACGCCCCTGCCAGCCACAGCCGTTGCAGCCATATCTGCAGTCCGGCGTCAGCTCTCCATTGACAGCTCTTGCACGCTCGGCAAGCAGAAATGCCTTCGTCACTCCCGAATCGATATGGTCCCACGGGAGTTTTTCATCAAAATCGCGTTTCCTGCAGGCATAGCTGTCCGGATCGATCTCAAGGTCGCGGAATACTTCCATCCATCTTTCAAAATTAAAGCACTCACTCCAGCCGTCAAAACGTTCACCGCGGCGCCATACTTCCTCGATTGCGTCGGCAAGCCTTGAATCACCGCGCGCAAAGACGCCTTCAATATATGTCTGCTCGGGTTCATGATACGTAAGGCTTACTTTTCTGTTCTTTATCCTGTTCTTGACCCACCTGCCGCGCTCACGCAGAGAAACCCTGTCAAGCTGAGCCTCCCACTGGAATGGAGTGTGGGCTTTCGGAACAAATCCGGCAAGCGATACGCTTACGTCGCCGCGTCTCTTATAATGTTTAGCTATGGAGACGGCCCTGCCGCATATATCGAGTATCCCCGCAAGATCTTCTTCTGTCTCAGTTGGAAGCCCCATCATAAAATAGAGTTTGACCCTGTCCCACCCGTGTGCAAATGTTGCATCAAGCGCGGATTCTATATCCTCGTCGCTTACTCCCTTGTTTATCACATTTCTCAGCCGCTGAGTCCCGGCCTCTGGAGCAAAGGTGAGCCCTCCCCTGCGTATCGATTCAAGCCCCGCAGCCATGTTTACGGAGAACGCGTCTACGCGGAGACTTGGCAAACTCAGCTTTATCTGGTTTTCTTTAAGCAGCGGCTCAAAACGGGAGAGGGTCTCTGCAAGCCCTGCCCAGTCACATGTTGCAAGCGAAAGGAGGCCAATTTCCTCCCAGCCCGTATTCTTCAGCAGAGCCTCGGCCTGTTTCACCGTTGAATCGGCACTTCGTTCGCGTACAGGCCTGTCTGTCATCCCCGCCTGACAGAAACGGCAGCCGCGCGTACATCCCTTAAATACCTGGATTGCCGCCCGATCATGGATAATTCCGGTATTCGGTACTATCATGCTCGTGTTATAGAAGACGGAATCAAGGTCTTCGGCAATGCGTCTGCGGACAGGAAATACCTGCGGTATCTCCGGTACATAAACGCCATCGATTCTGGAAATTGCGGAAAGTTTTTCATCCCGGCGACTATCCTTCAGTTCATGAAGAACTTTTAAGAGCTCAGGCAATACGACCTCTCCGTCCCCTATGCAGAACACGTCGATAAACGGCGCGACCGGTTCCGGCGCAAGCGCCCCAGGGCCTCCGGCAATAATAATCGGGTCGGCATCGCCGCGCTGCGATGAGCGAAACGGAATATTCCCGAGATCAAGTATTGTAAGTATGTTGGTGTATGAAAGCTCATACTGAAGAGTAAACCCCACAACATCAAACTCAGATATGGGCCGTTTGCTTTCAAGTGACCAAAGCGGTATCCCTGAGGAACGAAGGGCCTGCTCCATATCGGACCACGGAGCATAGACCCGCTCCGCATCCGCGAACGGAAGGGCTTTTGTCAGTCCATAAAGTATCTGATATCCAAGATAGCTCATCCCAACCTCATAAATATCGGGGAAAGCATAACATACCCGGAGAACATCTGTCCCGCCCTCTTTGACAGGACCGCTTCCCCATTCCCCGCCGACATACCTTGACGGGCGCTTTACTCCTGCAAGGACAGACCTGAGCGGGTTTTGCTGAAACTGCATCGGCATTGCGGTGTTCCTCCTGAATACGGCAAATTTTTTAAATTAAAAAACTTGCCGACATCTATTTTTAAAAAGGCTGAAACTGTACGTTAAACTAGATACTTAAATTAGAATCTTTCCGACCTTGCCACTATCGCCACGCTCTGCACGAGGGCAAGACCTGCAGCTACAGCAAGCAGGGAGCTGCCTCCATAGCTGAACAGCGGCAAAGGAAGACCTGTAACCGGAGCAAGCCCCATACTCATAGCCACGCTCTCTGTGACTTGAAACCATAGCCATGCCGCAATAGCAGCCACCATCAGTTTTGCCTCCGGATCCTTTGTATATTGCGCCGTGCGCAGTATCTTCCACAGAAGTACTGCAAAAAGTATAAGCACTATCGTACAGCCGATAAAGCCAAATTCTTCGGAGAAGACGCTGAAAATAAAATCAGTGTGTGGCTCAGGCAGAAAATGGAGCTTACCCTGGGTCCCATGCATAAAACCCTTTCCCAGCAACCCTCCTGAACCAACCGCTATCCTTGACTGTATGACATTATAACCTGCCCCCTGCGGATCTATCGATGGGTCCATAAATACGAGCAGCCTCATTCTCTGATATGGCTTAAGTACCATCCAGCCTAAAGGTAGCAAGGAAAGCCCTGCCGCCGCCATACCAGCCAGAAATCTTACCGGAGTCCCGGCTGTTATAAGCACTGCAAGGAGCATGACAGAATATACCAGAGTACTCCCAAGGTCAGGCTGCATCAGTATCAACACTATTACAAGGCCCGATAACAGCATAGCCGCACTTATCCCCTTTACGTCTGACGGGGGGATTTTCGTGCATATCTTTGCCAATATAAGGGCAAATATCACCTTTCCTGGCTCAGAGGGCTGAAAACGTATGAACCCCATATTGAACCAGCTCTGAGCTCCTTTAGATGTATGCCCGACAACGAGCAGCAGGATCAGAGTAATAAGCAGCGCTGCAAAAAGGGGGACTGCCATTGAAATGAATTTTCTGTAGCCAATTTTAAGTATAAATAAGTATGCAAACGCACCTATCCCCCCCCACATCAGCTGACGAACTACAAAGGAGGAGCCGGACGCTGTAGACATGGATGAACTCGCACTATAAATTGCTACAATTCCAAGGGCAAAGATCACCAATGTGACCATCAGCATCACAACATCGCTGTAGGCACGAATATCACTCCACCTGCTGCCGGTGGTGCTATCAGCCATTCCTCTTCTTCCCTCTGACAGGCCTCTGCATGTTCTTCAGAGGTATGCTGGCAACCAGCGCGACAGAGCGATTTTCGCGCTCAAGTTCTATCTCTATATTGCCCTCGTCTATCTCAAGATATTTTTTTATTACCTTTATCATATCTATCTTAAGAGAATTAAGTATCTCCGGAGAGATATCGTTACGGTCATGTATGAGCACAAGCTGAAGCCGTTCTTTCGCGACCTGGCTGCTGTTTTCCCTGCCGAACAGACTATGCAGAAACTCAAACATCATTCTCACCTAGCCTTTTGCAAAAAGACGGCGTAAAGAGGAGAAGAAGCCGTGCGATTCGTTGAAGATATCCAAGAAAGAAACATCCTCACCGCATATGCGCCTTGCTATATTAGTGTATGCCTGTGCGGCACGGGAGGTCCCTGAAAGCGTAAGAGGCTCCCCTTTGTTGGACGAGGTCACAATGTTTTCGTCGTCCGGTATTATGCCGATAAGATCAACTGCAAGGATATCAAGAACATCCTGGACATTAAGCATCTCACCGCGTTTCACCATGTCCGGCCTTATTCTGTTTATCACGAGGTTTATCGGAGTCTTATCCATGGATTCGAGAAGGCCTATTATCCTGTCTGCGTCCCTTACCGCAGAGACCTCAGGCGTCGTTATCACGAGAGCCTCGTCCACTCCTGCCGCTGCATTACGAAATCCTGCTTCTATACCCGCGGGGCTGTCTATCAGCACAAAGTCAAAATCTTTTCTCAATTCCTCACAGATCGCAACCATCTGTTCTGCTGTCACCGCATCCTTAGTACGTGACTGTGCCGTCGGTATCATATACAGATTGTTGAGCCGCTTGTCCCTTATAAGCGCTTGGTTGAGGCGGCACGTGCCCTCAACTGCATCAACCAGTGTATATACGATGCGGTTCTCAAGCCCCATTACTACATCCAGATTCCTAAGCCCGACATCTCCGTCAATTGCTACAACCTTATGCCCTGCCGAAGCAAGCGCTACGGCAAGGTTAGCCGTCGTAGTCGTCTTTCCCACCCCACCCTTGCCAGAGGTAATAACTATTATTCTGCAGCCCAATTCTCTCATCCCCTTATATTACAGGCCACTCTGCGAGCAGCACTTCATCTCCGCCGACTGTGATCACAGCGGGTTTTCCCCAGAAATCTGTCTTCTCGTCTATCATTCCTACCTTATTCCCTATCCTAACCTGGCCTGCCTCAAGGGAATGAGTGGATACTGACATCCCGTTGTCTCCCCCTGCCCCGGCGTGTACAAGTCCCTTAAGTTTACCGAGCACTATTATATGCCCCTTGGCGCTTACTTCCGCACCTGTATTCACATGCCCGGCTATTATGACGTCCCCGTCATGCTCCAGCTTTTGGCCTCCGCGAAGGTTGCCTGTGTATAAAAGCCCCTTTGATACCAAGGCCGATCTCGTCTTACGCTCAGTACCGGAAGATGCAGACTGTTCCCCTGTCTGCGCTCCTATGCGTTTTATGCACTGCTGAGTCTCCTTATCTGATACGACCCATGATGCCACTCTGCAGCCAGATGGTTCAATAAAACCTTTCCATATCTTACCTACCAGGGCCGGCGTGAACTGCCTGCTCTGCATATCCATGACTACGGTGCTTCCTTCAAGGAAATTTCTTCCGCTTCTGACCAGTTCATCTAATTCTTCAAGCATACGTTTTTCGCTAAGATCATCCGGTATAACGCATCGGAGCAGTCCGCCCCTGGTCCCCTTCAGTTGAATCATTTGCCCCGCACTCCTAATTTTTCTTCGGCTCTGCCATGGAATTTGGTTCTGCATACCTATTTCCGTTTATTAGAAAATTAAGCATTTTGCCAACGATCGGCCCCGCTACAGCAGCGCCGCCCTTACCTGCCTCCGCTATTGCAACAACTGCATACTTTGGATCATCAGCGGGGGCATAGCCAACGAACCATGCATGGTCATCGCCGTGTGCATTCTGTGCCGTACCTGTCTTTCCTGCCACCTGTACACCAAATGCACTAGCCCTCCTGCCGGTCCCACTTTTTGCAACTTCGCGAAGCCCGCTCTGCATAATATTTATAACTTGAGGAGAGACACCGATCTCTCTGAACTCAGGCTCTGTTGTGGAAACCAGCCTTGGCCTTAACAGTTTACCACCATTTGCGATCGCTGCGTATGCTCTCAGCACCTGGAGCGGTGTCATAAGCACATACCCCTGTCCGATAGAATAGTTGACAGTGTCACCTCCATACCAGTTTTCTTTCAGCCTTTTCTTTTTCCACGAAGGCCCGGCTATTGTCCCGGATATCTCAGCAGGAATGTCGATCCCTGTCTTCTCACCGACACCGTACTTTGCAGCCATCGCAATAAGCCTGTCTATACCAAGCCAGGCTCCGGTCTGGTAAAAATAGACATCGCAGGAGTCGCGCAGCGCAGTTGCTATATTCTCTGGCCCATGTCCCGACCTCTGCCAACATCGGAACTTTCTGTCTCCGATTTCGAAATATCCAGGACATCTGACGATCGTTTTTGTATTTATGACGTTATAGGCAAGCCCTGCCGAACCTGTTATTATTTTAAAAGTAGAGGCCGGAGGATAAGCTCCGGAGATAGCCCTGTTCATCATCGGACGTTCCGTGCGGTCAGACAGGGCCTTCCATTCTTTGTTGGATATGCCCCATGTCAGCGGGTTTGGATCATAACTTGGCGATGAATAAAGACATTTGACACCCCCATTCTTCACATCCATGGCCACTATTGCACCGCGGTAATTGCCCATAAGCTCAGCGGCATAACGCTGAGCTGTGAGGTCGATTGTGAGGATTATATCTTTGCCGCGCTGCGGTTCTATGTAGCTTATGTCCCTTAGCTTTCTGCCGCGAGAATCAACCTCTATGACCTCTTCACCCGCATGGCCATGCAGATCATCCTCATACCAGGACTCAATGCCATTTTTGCCAATTATGTCGCCGCCTCTGTAATCAGTTCCATCCCGATCTTCAAGTTCTTCTTTTGTAATCTCAGAAACATAGCCCACTACGTGGGCCGCAAACGCGCCTCCTGGATAGGATCTGCGCCATACAGGAGCCAAAAAAAGTAAGTTTTTAAAATCCTTATCCATAACGAACTCGGCAACCTGCGCAAAGGTCAGGTTTGAAGCCACTGTTATTGCGCGGTATGGTGCGGAATATTGTTTTTCAATCAGTTCTTTGAAGCTCTGCCCGTCCATCGGAATGCCGTTTCTTTTAAGCAGAGCTACAATTATTTTTGCATTTTCTTCTTTCTGAAGATCTATAGGGTATCCGTTTATATTGAAAGTTCTTACGTTCAGAGCCAGCGGAGCACCTCTGGCATCTGTGATTATGCCCCTCGGCGGAATTATGCGAAGTATGCGCAATCTGTTCTGTGACGCAAGATCCACATATTCGTCAGACCTGATTATCTGAAAAAAAACCAGACCTGCAATCAGGAGCGCCATTGTAACTATTATCATATTCTGAAGGAAACGGAGCCTATGCTCCATATCAATCCGGTCATACTGATTAGACATGCTTATCTGACACCTTCCAGAATAACAGAGACACAACGACAAGGACCGGGATCGCAAGCAATTGCTGAACAGTAAGCTGGCGTACCGCAGCCTGGCTTGGGATCGTCCATAAAGAAAAATGTATAATACCGGAAAGTATATGTGTTCCTCCGGCAAGGATGGCAAAGAGCGTCACTGTCCGTGCCTGGGCTGGGATCTTCTGCCAGACATGACAGGCAACGGCCAGTGATGCCCCGTTAATGGCAGCAGTCAACCCAGGTAGGTTCGTCCATCTTAGATCCCATAAAAGTCCTCCGATAAACGCCGCCCATATCAACATTATCTGCCGGCTTTTTTGTGTGTTCGGCATAAGAGCCAGTAAAACAGCAGAAAACAGGAATACGTCGGGCACTATACATATCCCCATTAAAAAAACCTGAAGGAAATCCTGCAACAGCCAAACTATAGCCAGAATACTCACTTTGCCACCCTAGCCGCCGAGAAAACTTCGACTGCATACAGCTGCGTAAGGTGTGCTCCAGCCTGTATCTTCATCGGCATAAAGCCCTCTTTGGGTTCCTCAGGCCCTATGATTGAGCCTATAGGTATGCCAGGTGGTACCAGCTCACTCATAAGTGATGTCGAAACGCTCATACCGCGTTTCAGTTTACGCTCTTCAGGAATATAGAGAAGTTTCAGGTTGCCATGGTCATCTCCGTTTATTACTCCGAGGTCACGCGTCTCGTCAACTGCGGCAGCTATGAAAAAGGAAGATGATGTGATCAGTTCTACCCAGGCATAGTTATCGCCAAGTCTCGATATGCGCCCGATCAGAAAACCCTCTGACATTACAGCTGCGCCCTCAGCTATGCCGTCCCTTCTGCCTTTGTCGATGCGCATCTCCTGCCACCATGCCTCTGGATAACGCAAAGTAACCTGAGCCGCAACGGTCGAATCCTTCGGCGCCGGCATTATTATACCTGCCTTCTGCAGAGCCTCCGACATAATCCTGTTTTTAAGTTCAAGCTGGGATACGCGCTCCTGCAGACTGGATCTCTCCAGCACCCAATTGCTGCTGTACTTGATGAGGCTGCGCAGCTGCATGAAAGGTTTCTCAGGATAATAAAGGACATTGTTGACAATATCAAGAAACCTGTAATTCATGACAGGAAAGGCCGTCATTGTCCAGAGCAAAATAAACCCCAACAGCACGGATACGACTCCATGCAGCCACGGCTTCAACTCTCTATCCATGATCCTCATGCCCGCAGCACCTCCGGACAATCAATCGACAAAGGGCAGGAAAGACAATTTTCAACTGCCCTGTCTGTCTATCGTTATCGATACTTTTTTCTTCTCTTCAGGTGTCTCCAGTATCTTTCCCAGCCCGAGCGCAACAGAGTAAAGCGGCTGTTCAGCAATGTGGACCGGTACATTGAGCGCATCTGCAAACCTAAGATTCAAACCGCGCAGGTTTGCGGTCCCGCCTGAGAGCACTATGCCCTGATCCACTATATCCCGCACCAGCTCGGGCGGAGTGTGTTCCAATGCCGAGCAAATAGTATCTTCTATCTGTATGATGACAGGCTCAATGGCTTCCCGTACTTCAACCGAGCTGAGACGGATGACCTTTGGCAGACCATCTACCAGATCGCGTCCCTTGACGTCGATCTTCAGCTCCTGTTCCATAGGCAGAGACGAACCAATGGCAACTTTTATCTCCTCCGCAGTGCTATCTCCTATGGCAAGTGTATAGCTTTGCCGCATCATCGATATTATTGCTTCGTCTATGGAATTGCCGGCTACCCTGATTGCGTGATTAAGGACTATTCCTCCCAGTGAGATGACCGCAACTTCGCATGTACCGCCGCCAATATTGACTACCATGTTCCCCTGAGGCTCGTTGACCGCTATACCTATGCCTACTGCGGCAGCCAGCGGCTCCTCAACAACAAACGCTTCCTTTGCACCTGCTGCTAAAGTAACTTCTACAACGGCGCGTTTTTCGACTTCTGTGACACAGGCAGGCACAGAAACTGCCACCCTTGGGAACGAAAACATCCCATTTGATGCAATAGCTTTTCTCATATAGTGCCTTATCATGTGCTCAGTCATCTCAAAATCGGCGATGACTCCATGTGAAAGCGGATGTATGGTCGTTATGCCAACCGGAGTTTTTCCTACCATCTTCTTTGCTTCCGTGCCGAATGCTATTATCTCCTTCTGTCCCTTCCTGCCAAGGTTCCGCACGGCAACTACAGATGGCTCATTTACAACGATACCCTTTGATTTTACATATATCACAGTATTCACAGTGCCTATATCTATGCCTATCTCATTATTGAAAAAATTAGGTCTAAAATTAAACACCAACGACACCTGCTTTCACAAAAATTCCCGTAGCCGGGAAAATAATCTTCAGCGTAATATTATCCCACTCTTTGACCACGATAACATCATGGAACTTGCGTAAGTGCTCCGTTTGCGGCAATGTAATGCCCTTTCAGCCCTATGCCCAGCAACTTCAGGCCATGCCTTATATTATCGGTAAGAGAGATGTCCTCCCTGCTCGCATACAGCGTGCCGTCCGGATGGTTGTGAATGAGCACGATGTTATACGCATTCAGCCTCACAGCCTTTCTGTAAAAAACCGGAATATCAAGATAAGCTCCGTTCTGCCCGCCATATGATAATGTTTCCTCATCCAGTACTCTATCTTTTGCATCCAGAAAAACCGCGTATATCTGCTCCCTGTCTGCAAACTGCGTTTCAAGCGCTATTGCCTCTATCCTTGCGTTCCAGCTGTCTTTATGCTGACTGCCGAGCATTGCGATACGCTTGCCAAGCTCAATAACTGCGGCAATGGTTGCAACCTTGGCCTCCTTAAGGCCTTTTTCCTGCATAAGTTCCGCCGGCCTTGCCCTGCAAAGCCCCTCAAGACCGCCCCATTTATCAAGAAGAGACGCAGAATATTCAAGCACATCTTCGCCATTTGTTCCTGTGCGTAAAAGAACCGCAAGCAACTCTATAACAGAAAGGCTTTCCGGACCGCTGTTCAGCAATCTTTCCCTTGGGCGCTCATCCTGCGGAAGCTGGGATACTTTCATTATGCCGGCCTCTTCACCTGGGCCAGTAAGGATTATACTGCTTTTCCTCGCCAATAGTAGTCTCCGGACCGTGTCCAGGAAACACTCGCAGCTTATCCGGCAAAAAATCCAGCCTCTTCAGAGATTCTATCAGCGTATCTTCGTCCCCACCCGGGAGGTCGCTTCTTCCTATTGAACGGGCAAACAGGGTGTCTCCCGAAACAAGGATCTGCTCCTCGCCATCGGTTATAAGCAGACATATCCCGCCTTTCGTATGCCCCGGAGTATAGATTACAGAGATATTCAGTTCCCCGGCTTTGAGCTGGTCACCGTCAGCAAGCATCTTGTCGGCGGAAGACAGTTCTGTAGAGGCACCCATAAACGCCGACAGATTTTTATTGGCATCTGTCAGACAGTCGGCATCTTCATAGTGTATTGCTACGCCGTTCTCTGCAAAGTTGCGCAAATCGGCAACACCTCCGATGTGGTCTCCGTGCCCATGTGTAAGTATGATCCAGTGGATCCTGATATCATTGTCACGTATGTAATCCTCAACATCTTGGGCGGGCCCCCCGGGATCCACGACGATCCCATCCCCGTTGGAGTCCCAGATAAGATAGCAGTTTGTCCAAAGCGGACCGAGGGCAAATCTTTTAATTTTCATATGTAAATCACTCCCTGCTGTCAATCATAAGTGTAACCGGACCGTCGTTGCATATATTGACCTTCATAGCAGCCTGAAATACACCGGTCACCGTGCGTAGCCCGCTGGCTTCTATTGTTTTCACAAACTTCTCGTACATTCTGTTTGCAAAAACAGGTTCGGCCGCACCGATCCATGAAGGTCTTCGTCCCCTTCTGCAGTCACCGCAGAGAGTAAACTGCGAAACGACAAGTATCTCTCCGTTTTCGTCCATTACAGAGCGGTTCATCTTTCCGTTCTCATCATCAAAAATACGAAGATTTACTATTTTCTCGGCAAGCCAGGCTATATCTTTTTCGGTGTCCTCATGGACAACTCCCAGTAATATACATAATCCTCTGCCTATCTCTCCGGCCGGCTTCCCTTCAATTGTTACGGACGCATGATCAACACGCTGCAAAAGTGCTTTCAAATCAGCTACCCCCTGGTTATTTCTATAATACCCGAAATGGTGTTAAGTTTTGCTATTATTCTGTAAAGGTGTTCTATATCCTTCACCTGTACTTCAACAATAACCCGCGTTCTGCTGTTATTTACAACATTAGCACGAATACCTACGATATTACCGTCCATACCGGTTATATTCTGAACAATTTCTCCAAACAGGCTGGACTTATCTATTCCTTCGACCTTTATTCGTGCAGTGTAGCGGGTGTCTTTAGGTTTACCCCACGCCACTGTTACCTTCTTTGCCGGGTCAGTCTTATGCAGATTGGCGCAATCAATCCGATGAACGGTAATACCTCTGCTCTGTGTGACACAGCCGATGATCGGGTCTCCTGGGACGGGGCGGCAGCATTGGGCAAGTGAGACAAGAACGCCCTGTGCGCCTTCCACCACTATCTCGGAATCAGCCTCTTTGCGCTGCGGGGCACTTTGTGCAGGAATGGGCTCCGCCGTCAGTTTTGAGGCATCAGCATTCACTCTGCCAAGTACACTCGCTGCAGTATGTGTCCCTATCCCTACGGAAACAATAAGCTCTTCAAGGCTCAGGTATCCCATTTCCCTAGCTATATGATTCATCTGTGCCGATATGACCTCAAGTGGATTAATAACTCCAGGATAGCGCTTTGCAGCTTCCCTTTCAAGGATCTCTCTGCCGCGCTTCAGCTTCTCGTCGCGCTCCTGCCTGTCCTGCAGGCGGAACCACGATTTGATCTTGCTTCTCGTCCTGCTGGATTTTGCTATCTTGAGCCAATCACGTGACGGTTTCCCCTGCGGGGAGGTCAGTATCCTGACTATGTCGCCATTCTGGAGTTCCTGATCCATAGGCGCGATGCGCCCATTGATCATTGCCCCAACACATTTATGCCCTATCTCAGTGTGTATCGCATATGCGAAATCTATAGGCGTAGATCCCTTGGGAACAGATATAACATTCCCTTTCGGTGTGAACACAAACACTTCAGTAGAAAGAACATCCGTCTTGAGGTTGTCCAGAAATAAAGAACCTCCGCTTTCTCCGTCCTCCTGTGAATCTGGAGCCGCTTCAAGCGCCTTTCGTATCCATGTGAGCCCTTTGTCTAGATTGCTTACCCTTTTGCCGCCTTCCTTATAGTTCCAGTGAGCCGCGATCCCATATTCGGCGAGGAAATGCATTTCCCATGTCCTTATTTGCACCTCAAGAGGCTCCCCCGCAGGACCTACCACCGTTGTATGCAGTGACTGATAAAGGTTGCTCTTCGGATTAGCGATATAATCGTCAAACTGTCCCGGTATCGGTTTCCATAGCGCATGTACGATACCCAGCACCTGATAACACTCGCCAACAGTCTTGACTATGACGCGCAGCGCGAGCAGATCATAAAGCTGGTCAAGGGAGATGTTCTTGCGACGCATCTTCTCATATATACTGTAAAAGTGCTTTGGACGGCCGCTGATCGAAACTTCAATATCCTGCTCATGCATTTTCTGAGAGAGGATATCCATAGCCTCTTTTATTATCATTTCACGCTCCGGCAGCTTCTTTCGTACCCTGCGTTTGATGTCATAGTACATCTCGGGATCTATTATCCTGAAAGAAAGATCTTCAAGTTCCCGTTTTAATTGATAAATTCCAAGTCTGTGAGCAAGCGGAGCATATATCTCAAGAGTCTCGTGTGCTATTGAGAGCTGTTTTTCACGCCTGTGAGAGGAAATGGTCCTCATATTGTGCAGGCGGTCGGCAAGTTTTATAAGGACTACCCGGATGTCTTTAGCCATGACTACAAACATCTTACGGAGATTCTCAGCCTGGTAGTCCTCAACAGTTTTGAAAGGGAGTTTTCCCAATTTTGTGACACCATCAACGAGAGTAAGGACCCCTGGTCCAAATTTTTCCTGCAGTACATCCGCTGTCACAGAAGTGTCCTCAAGTACATCATGTAGCAGCGCCGCAACAATAGTTTCCATGTCTATCTCCATGCCTGACAAGATCGCCGCAACACTGACTGTATGCACAACATAAGGATCTCCGCTGTATCGGCGCTGTTCTCCATGTGCATTCGCAGCAAATACGAACGCCTCGCCGATTTCCTTCATATCATCTTTTGAAAGATAGCGCGTAGTTTTAGACCAGAGATCCTGCCAAGGAAGACGAAGTGAAGAGACACGCTGAGCCTCAGGAATACGTCCCCAATAGCTCTCCATCAGGGCCTTATTTTCTTTCTCTCCTAAGCCCCCATCTTCTTTTCTGGCAATTTCAGACAGATGAACTGATCGTACATTGACAGGTATGGTTTTCTTCTCTACGTTCAACTGGGTATCACCGCCATGTAACGCATAAGACCTTATCTTATAACCATTTTTTCAAGCACAAGCTGCAGGGATGTGATATTGCGCCATGTATCGACCCTCGGTTTGTAGACCCAGCCTGTCAGGCTTTCTCTGTCATTGATCATTTCGGCTGCGCCGAATCCGAGCAACGTTGATGTGCCCAAATCTATCCTGATATGCTTGCCAGTTTTGCCCATCGGAGAAACTTTGAGATTCCCATCATAAGGTGAATAAAGTTTTGGATAAGGATTCTCCATGCCGAAAGGGCCAAGCTGCTCACAAGTCCGCCACATTTCAAGGTCCAAATCTGACGGCTTCCAGTAAAGCATATCCTCTTTCTCACCGCAAACCTGTACAGAAGAGAGAACTTTCTCCATTTCACCGCGCAACTGCAGCCATTTGTCTGCCTTTACACTGAAACCGGCAGCAAGACGATGACCGCCCCATGTATTAAGCATGGGCGACAGAACCTTAAGTACTCCGACCGCATCTCCGCCGGCCGGCATCCGAAGCGTGCCGCGCATTGTGTCGCCTACCGCTGCAACCAATGCAACGGGTGCGCTCCGTTCGTTGCATATCCGGCTCGCCACACTGCTTAGAACACCTACTGACCAGTCTTTGTCGGAAAGGACGTACTGGTAGCCGTCTGCGTCTGAGGTTTTGACCTGAGAGAGTATTTTTGTTGAGAGTTCCCGTCTTTTATTGTTAAGACCTATTATCTTATCCGCACAGACAGAAAGATCATTGCCGGGAAAGAGCAACTTTACCGCAAGATCCGCCAGATAAAGTCTGCCTGCGGCATTGAGACATGGAATAACTTTCATGGCAAGATCCTCGGTACCAGCCATTAATGGATCAATACCAAGCTTCCTCATCAGTATTTCAAGGCCCTGCCTCGGGTTAGAGCGAAGCACACTGAGACCTCCATGCACCAGTACCCTGTTCAGCGGGGATAAAAGAGATACACAATCAGCCACAGTTGCCAAAGCAACCAGATCCAGAAGTTTCAGTAGTTTTTCTCTGGGAAGAATGCTGTTCTGCCATGCCCAGCACCATATAACGCCAGCTGCGCAGAGACGTTTTGCAAGGTGGTCGCCGCCCATCTGAGGATTAACCATCGTGTCGCAGGACGCAGATGCTCCCTCGACAAGATGGTGGTCAAATATAACCACAGGTATGCCGCGATCTTTAACAATCCTGACCGCATCAACATCCTGTGTCCCGCAGTCAACAACTATAAGAAGATCGCATTTCCTTTTTGCGATATTCTGCGCTACATCGGAGTGGAATCCGTATCCATGGTTAAAGCGGTGTGGAATGAAGTACCTCACATGGGCATGTTTCGAAAGAACCATCTCTATGGCGATCGTTGTGGATGAAATGCCATCCACGTCGTAATCGCCGTAAACAACAACATCAGAGCTTTCAGAGAGACCTCTGATTATTTTTGCCGCCTCTGAACTGGTAGCCCCCAAGTCAAGAGAGTCCAGCATCTTATCCATATCTGGAGCAAGCCAGCTATCAATATCGGCATCTGCGGCTTCCGCTGTAACTCCTCTCATCTCAAGCAGGGCTGCCTGCAGAAAATTACAGCCAAGCCTCAGAGACAGAGCTGCCGCGTCCTGCCCCGGCCTATAAATATTCAAATCACTTTTTAAACAGCGTACAACCAAGTCTAATCAGCCAATCCGGTTATTTGGGATTCTCCGTCTGTGTATGGTGCATGAAGTGTATCGGGTGAAAACCCGCTGTTTTTGGTTACCGCCATAGACTCAAGGATCATCTTCTTTTCATTCTCAACAGCCGCGATCCTCTCGTCCTTTGCCTTGAGTTCCTTCTTGTATTTACCCCTCATTTCGAACATTGAAAAAATAGAGAATATCCACATAATTGCAGCACCGGTACAGAAAACCAGCACCTCCCAGACACCCTGAGGAAACACCCACTCGAACATGAGAAAACGTACAGTCACATCGCCGATGTTCTGGAATGCAAAAAGGGCGGAGAGAAACATAGTAATAGTTATTGCCAGAATATAGCTCTTCATGGAAACCCTCCTAATCAAGCAAAAAATTATGTACCTACTTATCTATGATACATCAAATATGCCTTAAAAACACCAAAGGAGAGGGGTAATTACCCCTCTCCTTTGGTGTTACGAAATATTTTTTAGAATTTTGGAGAGCGCAGATACCATTCTGCAACTATAGAGCTCGCTATATAAATGGAACTGTACGTGCCGACTACGATTCCGATAAGAAACGCAAAGGCAAAGTTGCTTATTACCTCTCCTCCAAAAATGTACATTGCTATAACGGGGAGAAGCGTCGTAAGAGACGTATTGACAGTTCTTGCAAGTGTCTGATTTACTGAATTGTCCACAAGCTCTACGATGCCAGTCTTGCCGACAGAGGACCAGTTTTCCCGTACACGATCCAGAACCACTATAGAGTCGTTCAGTGAGTAGCCTATTACAGTAAGTATCGCCGCAATAAACGAAACGGAAACCTCTTTGCCGGTCAGGCTATAAACGCCAAGCATGATTATCGAATCGTGGAGCAGTGAAAGAACGGCTGCAACACCAAAGCGAAATTTGAAGCGAAACGCCATGTAAAGCAGAATCCCAAGAAGTGCAAGCACAAGAGAAATCACAGCCTGATTCCGCAGTTCCTTGCCCACAACAGGACCGACCTTGTCTATTTTCAGCACTGTCAGTCCACCAAAATCCTTCTTCAGCGCACTAAGCACATTTCTGCGTACCTCTTCGTCCTGTGCCTGGAATCGGATAAGGACATCATTGTTGTCATAAGCCTGGATAACAGCCTGTCCCTGGCCTATGCTGCTGAGGCTCTTGCGTATATCTGCCACGTCGACACGAGAGTCAAATTTAACCTGAAGAACAAGCCCTCCGGTGAAGTCTACGCTTAGATTAAGGCCCTTCGTCATAAGGAGGCCTGCCGAAATCACGATACAGACGATGCTGACCGTCAGCCAGATCGTTCTGTATTTCATAAACGGCAAGCGAAGCTCGGACACATTAAAAGCAGCCATTGTTATCGCCTCCTTCTATAGGGTCATGCCCTTGCGGGCTGACAGGATAGCACTCAGAATAGACCGGGTGACTACTACATTGCAGAAGACCGACGATATCACACCGACGCTGAGCGTTACAGCGAACCCCCTTATGGGGCCACTTCCGAAATAAAAAAGGACAGACGCTGCGATAAGCGTAGTGATATTGGAGTCAAGGATTACGACAAGAGCTTTTCTGAACCCTGCGTCAAGCGCGGCCATCAGAGTCTTGCCCGAACGAAATTCTTCCTTCATCCTCTCATATATAAGGATGTTCCCGTCAACTGCCATGCCTATAGTAAGAATAACTCCGCCTATACCGGGAAGTGTGAGCGTGGATTTAAGAAATATCAGACATGCGATGACAAGCAGTATTGCAACGCAAAGCGCAATATCTGCAGCGATCCCGAGGATACCATAGTAGACAAGCATAAAAACTACTACGAGAGCAGCGCCTATTAGCCCAGAACGTACTCCATCCCTCACTGAATCAGCTCCAAGAGTCGGGCCTACCGAACGGTTCTCAAGTATTTCAACGGAAACAGGAAGTGCTCCGGCGCGAAGCATGATAGCAAGCCTGTTTGCCTCAGCGGGAGTGAACTTGCCTGTAATTTGCGCCTCTCCGCCGGATATGCGCTGCTGAACAACAGGTGCGGAGATTACCATTCCATCGAGTACGATCGCGATCTGTTTGCCAACATTGGCAAGCGTTGCCTCGTCAAAGAGCTTTGCCCCTTCCGTGCTGAATTTCAGAGATACCGCGGCCTTGCCGAACTGGTCAAAAGTTGTTTCTGCCTTCGTAAGGTCCTTCCCGCTGACGTATGCTTTTCCAAGAAGATAAGCACCGCCCTCTTCGCCCTTCGCTACAATAATATCAGGGTTGGCCTTAACGGCATCCTGCATTTGCCTAATATAGGCATCAACTTCACTTTTAGCCAACTGCCAGCGTTCTTCCGCTGATTTGAACTGTTCATCGTTGTCGTAGTTTGAACGGACAGGCTTAGCGGGAACTCTTGGAGATTCGCCAAGCACCTGCCTGAACTCTAAGACAGCAGTACGTCCTATCAGATCAAGCGCAGCCTCAGGATCTTCTACTCCCGGAAGGTCGATAGCAATACGGTCCTCGCCCTGACGCTGAAGCACCGGTTCTGCGATCCCGTACTGGTCAATACGGTTACGCAGAACAGTCAACAGCCTTTCAATGCTGTCAGAGGTGACAGGGTTCCCCGGGGTACCTTTAGCCTGAAGGACAATATGAACTCCGCCTCTCAGATCAAGCCCCAAATGCACCTTCCCCTGTATCGGAAAAGTAATTATCGCGGCTATGACTACTATTGCCAAGACCAGGATCAGCCGCCATTTGTCTCTTTTCATCATAATAAAGAAAGCGCCTCCTTACACCAGAACACGGAGTGGACCCCAAAGTTGTCCTCTCCGTGTTTAACAGAGCAAAATTTGAATACTCGAAACAGCTATGCTTCTTCCTTTGCTTCGACAGAGGCATCCACAACTTCGGCTTCCTGTATCGGCTCGGATACGTTTTCTGTAGCTTCATCAAGCGACTCGGCTGTTTTCTTGACCTTTTTTTTCTTAGGTTTGTCAGAAATACCCTCTGTCCGCTTCATGGAAATCGAGCTTTTGAGTATGCGCGCTTTAACGCCCTCATCAAGCTCTATAATGTAACTGTCATCAAGCACATCCCGCACTATACCAAAAAAGCCCCCTGCCGTGACTACCGTGGAGCCCCTGCTTATACTGGCAAGCATCTCCTCGTGCGCCTTCTGTTTCTTCTTTTGCGGACGGATGATCAAAAAATAGAAAATCGCCGCGAACATTGCAAGAGGTAACATCATACCTACAAGACCGCTCTGCTGACCCAAAAGAAACCCTCCTTAAGCACTATTAAAATATTATTTATGTACTTTTTTGACTAACTCCAAAAGCAACGGAGTTTATTCTAACATGAGACAGAACTATCGTACAGAACTTTTTTCTCGATTGGATTTTTCCTGCTCCTTTAGAAAGAACAATAGTTTTTCAAGTTCGACAAATATATCAACACGATAAAAAAGAATATTATCCGGCACAACAACGGTAGCAGGAGTAAATGCCAGTATTCCCTTGAGAGACGGAGACATTACAGCCTTATCGACACAACTCTGCGCAGCGGAGGCAGGAACAGCCAGCAAAAGTACTTCGATGTTCCTCTCTTCCATGACACGCGCGATGTCATTTACGTGCCAGCAGTGCACACCTATAATTTCATGCCCTACCTTTTCATCATCTATATCAAATAGGGCTTCAACCGTAAATTTATAGCTCTGAAACGCGGCATGCCCCATGAGCGCCGTACCAAGATTGCCTACTCCGGCAAGAGCTACCCTCCATACTCTGGGGGATGCAAGTATATTTTCAATATGAAGGCACAGGCGGTTCACATGATATCCTACACCCCTTTTGCCTATTTCACCGAAATAAGAAAGATCCTTGCGAACCTGACTCGCCTTGATGCCCAGCATTTCTCCGATTTGAAGCGAAGAGACGACCTTGCCCCCCTCTTCTTTCATCTGCGTAAGCAGACGGTAATACTGTATAAGCCTCTCAACAGTCGGCTCTGCCACCTTCATTTATTAAGCCACCTCTCAATATAAATCAGTAAACAAATTGTTTTACTTAGGCATTCCGGCAAACTGAGATCGTCCCTGTATTGATTCTTCGATCCTCAGCAGCCGATTGTATTTACTTAGCCGATCCATACCTCGAGGAGCCCCTGCCTTGATCTGGCCGGCCCCCGTTGCTACGGCAAGATCAGCTATAAAGCTGTCTGCTGTTTCCCCGGAACGGTGGGATATGATGGTCCTGTATCCGCCGCGTCTTGCGATGTCTACAACGCTGAGCACTTCACTTAGCGTGCCTATCTGGTTCGGCTTTACCAACACGGCATTCGCAGCTTTTTTTTCCATTCCTATCAGGAGCCTGTCCTTGTGCGTGACGAACAGATCGTCGCCTATAAGCTGTATCTTTCCCGAAAGACGCTCAGTCATTGCAGTCCAACCCTGCCAATCATCCTCCGAAAGTCCATCCTCTATGGATATGATCGGATATTTTGAGCATAGCAGCTCATAGATATCTATGAGTTCTCCCGACGTATATTTGTAGTCGCTGCCCGGAAACTTATATCCCCCGTCCGAGCAGAACTGATTAGCTGCAATATCCAGGCCAATGGAGATCTGATGTCCTGGCTGGTAACCCGCATCGCTTATAGCCATTACGAGAAGGTCAAGGGCTTCTTCCTGATCCCTGAAGTCACAGGAGAAACCGCCTTCATCGCCCGTACCGGTCGTCTTGTTATATTTAATGAGGATTTTTTTTAGTGAATGATACGTCTCAGCACCCATACGCAGTGCCTCTGCAAAGCTCTGCGCCCCGTACGGTATTATAAGAAATTCCTGTATATTGAGGTTGTTGTTTGCATGCATACCACCGTTGATAACGTTCATAAGCGGAGTCGGAAGCAGGTCTGCGTTTAGACCTCCCAGATAACGCCACAGAGGGATCCCAAGGGAATTAGCCGCAGCACGTGCTGTAGCAAGAGATGTGCCGAGAATTGCATTTGCTCCGAGACGTTTTTTTTGAAGTGTACCGTCCAACGCGATAAGAGCACTGTCTATAAGATCCTGTTCCAGAGGGTCAAACCCTCTGATCTCCAAAGCTATCACTTCATTGATATTTCTGACGGCCTTCTGAACGCCACGCCCCATATATCTGCCGTTATCGCCGTCACGAAGCTCATAGGATTCATACGTTCCTGTCGACGTACCTGACGGGACACTTGCCTGCCCCACTATGCCGGAGTCAAGCGTAACTTCAACTTCAACGGTAGGAAACCCGCGTGAATCAAGGATCTCTCTGCCGTGCACATTGACAATAGATGACAAATAAAACAACCCCTTCCTGCTTCTGCGTTTTTTACCATGGACGCCCATCCTGGTCTGCTTTTTTTTCTTCGACAAACTCATATGCAACGGCATTTCGTTTAATAGCTGTTTCATCGGAAGTCAGGACACGTACTGTAACGATCCTCCGCGGATAAGCTATTTCAATCAAATCGCCAACAGAGACACTTGATGATGGTTTGCTGTCCCTCTTATTTATGCGTACAGCCCCAATTTCAGCCATTTCCTGAGCAACAGTCCGACGCTTTACAAGTTTTGACAATTTGAGAAATTTATCAAGTCTCATATCGGTACCTCACTATCTTCACAAAGACACGGAAAGTATAATCCCTATCCGCATTTAGTACAATAATTAGCAATGTCTGCAAATAAAATAGCCGTCTGTAAAAGATACCGTCGCTGCGGCATGTTGCAAATGTCTTTTGGCCGCAGCGGTGGTGTGGAATGTTTACTTTAATACTGAAAACATCCGGGATCTCTGCTACTCGAGAAAATCCTTAAGTTTTTTGCTTCTGCTGGGGTGACGAAGTTTTCTTAGGGCCTTTGCCTCTATCTGGCGGATCCTTTCCCGGGTGACACCGAAACGCCGTCCCACTTCCTCGAGTGTATGCGCGTGTCCGTCCTCCAGACCAAACCGGAGGCGCAGAACCTCACGCTCTCTGTCGGTAAGATCATCCAGCATCTCATCAAGCTGTTCCCTAAGGATCTGGCTCGCTGCAGCTTCTTCGGGGCTGGGGAGATCTTTATCTTCAAGAAAATCGCCAAGCTGGCTATCCTCTTCCTCTCCGATAGGGGTCTCAAGAGAGACAGGCTCCTGTGCAATGCGCTGTATCTCCTCCACTCTGTCGGAAGGGATCTCCATCTCTGACGCGATCTCCTCGGCGGTGGGCTCTCTGCCCAACCTTTGAACGAGCTGACGAGATACGCGTATAAGTTTATTTATCGTCTCTACCATGTGGACCGGTATGCGTATTGTCCTCGCCTGATCCGCAATCGCCCTCGTTATTGCCTGTCTGATCCACCAAGTGGCATAGGTACTGAATTTGTACCCCTTGCGGTAGTCAAATTTTTCGACAGCTCTTATCAGGCCTAGATTGCCCTCCTGGATCAGATCAAGGAAGAGCATCCCGCGGCCGATATATTTCTTGGCTATGCTGACGACAAGCCTTAAATTAGCTTCTACAAGCCTGTCTTTGCAAGGCATATCTCCTGCTTCAACGCCTTTTGCAAGCATAACTTCATCATCAGATGTGAGAAGCAATATCTTCCCTATCTCTCGCAGATACATGCGTACCGGATCTGACAGAGGAAGATCTTCAAGGTCCCCCATTTCTTCCGTGTTAGCCGCTGTAGGAAGCATGACCTCTCCCTCTGACGGGTCGACCTTCGTTTTCGGCTCATCTACGACATCAACGCCAAGCTCCATGAGATTCATATAGAGATTATCCAGGATATCTGCAGTAAGAAAGTCCTTAGGCATACGTTTTTCTATATCCTCGTAAGTAACAAAGCCCTTTTCTCTTCCCTCATGCAGCAGGTCACGAACATTGTCTATATAAGCTGCGTATTCGGCGGTATCCCCTTCCTCAGGATTATCTGAGCGCTCAGCATCAGATTCCACGATCGGTTCTTCCTCGCAGATTATCTTGATGTCCTCTGTAATTTTTGATGAGTCCGCAGATTCAGCCTCAATGTCAACAGATTCAAAATTATCATCCGGATCATCAGCCGCAAAACCATCATCCAAACCATGCTCGGAGGTGAAATTTTTAAAAGGTTTAACATCAAGCTCCTCAGAAAGTACGGCTTTCTCCTTTTTCATGACCTCTTTATCTTTTGCTGTGGACTTTTCTTCCAACTTATTTGTCTTCATGCCCCGGATTTCCCTCCCTTGAGTATTCTGGACAGTTGTTGATATTCAAGCTGCTCTGCTTCCGTTGCAGTTCCCTTTGTCATTTTTGTCCTCAATGTAAAGACCCTGTCCTCTATACAGCGTTTTCTCAACACATCAGCCAACTTGTACGCGGATCCGGCATCAAGTCCGTCTCTTGCAAGCATCCCGTTTCCTCTGGCAATAAGATTCTGTCCTCTTATATCCCCCATCTGACGCCATCTGGTCTCCAGCTGTTCGGGGCGATCACCAGAAAGAAGTGCCGTGATAATATTCTGTATGCCTGGATCTCGAATAAAAGGGATAACCATCTCAGGACTGAATTCAGCCCTTAGCGGTTCGCTTTCCCAAAGCAGACTGCAGAACATACATTCAAGATCATCTGCAGGCTGTTCTTTATTGACACTCTCTTCAAAACCGGGAAAATCATCCTCCGGAATACGCCTCGTATTCCTGCCTCTGACCTTTTCCTGCCTTGATTCTATCTCTTTTTTAAGTTCATGTGAAAATATACCAAGGTACTGCCCAATTTTATCAAGATATGGCAGTACGTCAAACACGGAGAGCGAAGCCAGGCCATCCAGCAGGTCATTTCTGGCGGCAAGGGACTTTTCCGGTATATTCATTTCCGTACTTCGCAGCATAGCATGATATAAGGGAAGCGGCAGTGCTTTTTCAATAGCTGACAGGAATATATCGGTCCCATTTTCCTGAAGGAGTATCTCATCCGGGTCCTTGCCTCCTGACAGACATACCACCTTAACAGATATACCCTGTTTCTGAAGCACATACATACCCCGAAGTGCAGCCTCCTGGCCTGAGGCATCGGAATCATAACAGATATAACATAGACCTGTGATCCTTTTGATCAGTGCGGCCTGCGATTCGGTAAGTGCCGTGCCAAGCGACGCTACAGTATTAGTGAAACCGGACAAATGAGCTCTGATAGCATCCATATAGCCCTCTACCAATATGACGCTGCCCTTTTCACGAATTGACATTTTAGCTTTGTTAAGCAGGTATAGGTTATTTCTCTTGTTAAAAAGCGGGCTTTCTGGACTATTGATATATTTTGCACCGTCTCCATCAAGGATACGCCCTCCAAAACCTATAAGCCTGTCTGTAATACTGTATATCGGAAACATAATCCTTCCCCTGAAACGGTCATAGAGTCCATTGTCACCCTGCGCCACAAGGCCGCTTTCAATAATCTGGCTTTTAGTGAAACCATTTTTTATCAGATGATCCAGCAACGCATCCCACGACGAAGGGGCCCACCCAAGTTCAAATCTTCTGCTGGCTCCGGGCGGTATGCTGCGTCTCATAAGATAAGCGCGGGCAACCTCACCGCCGCTCCCCTCAAGTGCCCTTCTGAAAAATTCAAGAGCCTGCATGTTTATATCGCAACATGCTTTTGTGTCCCGTGTATTTATGCCCGCCCTTGCATGAAGCTTGACTCCGGCCTTTTCAGCCAAACGCTCAAGGGCCTCCCTGAATTCAAGATGGTCTATCTCCATTAGAAAAGTAAAAACATCCCCGCCCTTGCCGCACCCGAAACAGTGAAAGGTCTGCCTCTCCTGCGAGACGCTGAAAGAGGGAGTTTTTTCACTGTGAAAAGGGCAGAGCCCCCAAAAAGTCCGCCCGTTTTTACGCAGCGCAACATAATCCCCAACGATTTCCGTAATATCAATTTTTGATTTAACTTCCCGAACATCATCGTTGAGCATAGCGCACCCCCGTAAAAAGAAGGTCAGAGGGAGAGCAAGACTCTCCCTCTAGACCATTATCACAAAATTTAACGCAAAAACTGCAATGCTTTTTTATATAAACAACGGAGCAAGGACCGTGGCAACTACGGACATGAGCTTTATAAGTATGTTTAGGCTGGGTCCTGCAGTGTCTTTAAACGGGTCACCGACTGTATCTCCTACTACTGCCGCTGCATGGGCCGCCGTCCCCTTACCTCCGTGATGGCCCGCTTCAATATACTTCTTGGCATTGTCCCATGCCCCGCCTGCGTTTGACATAAAGATCGCCATCATGACACCTGTTACAATTGAACCGGCAAGAAGACCGCCAAGTGCCTGTGCACCAAGGACAAAACCTACTATAACCGGAACCAGTACTGCCATCAGCCCGGGAAGGACCATCTCACGTAAGGCAGCCGATGTTGAAATGTCAATACAGCGCTCATATTCGGGACGTCCTGTGCCTTCCATTATTCCTGGAATTTCACGGAACTGCCGGCGTACTTCTTCAATCATTTTTTCTGCGGCACGGCCGACTGCCTGAATGGAGAATGCACTGAAGACAAAGGGGAGAAGCCCTCCTATAAAGAGCCCCACCATAACCCTCGGGTCCTTAAGATCTATTGCTGAAAGATTAGTAGCCTGGGCATACGTGACAAAGAGGGCAAGCGCGGTAAGCGCAGCTGATCCGATGGCAAGCCCCTTGCCCACCGCTGCCGTTGTATTGCCAACCGCGTCAAGTCTGTCAGTGATTTCGCGAACTTCTTTGGGGAGGTCTGCCATTTCAGCGATCCCACCGGCGTTATCAGATATAGGTCCGTAAGCGTCAACAGAGAGAGCCATTCCGGTTATTGCAAGCATCCCTACCGCTGCACATGAGATCCCGTAGAGACCACCAAAGTGTACACCCGCAAGTATAGCTGCACAGACAAACATAACCGGTATAGTTGTTGATTTCATGCCGACTCCAAGACCGGCAAGTATGTTGGTGGCACTTCCCGTTTCTGATGCCGCAGCTATTTCTTGGACGCTGCTGTAATCACCTGAAGTATAATATTCTGTTGCCGCACCTATAAGAATACCGGCAAGAACACCTGAAACAACCGCGTAAAATAGAGTCAGATCTCCTGAGAAAACCCAGCGTGTAAGGAAGAATGTGCCTATTATCATAAAAAGTCCTGTTGATCCAAGTCCGTAACGAAGTGCCTTGGCCGGATCTCCGCCTTCTTTTACGCGGACAAAAAACGTCCCCAGTATCGACGAAATAATACCTACGGCGGCAAGCATAAGCGGATACATAACACCGGCAAGCCCTGCTACGATAGCTCCTATTGCCATTGATGCAATGATCGAGTTTACATAGGATTCAAACAGGTCCGCCCCCATGCCTGCAATGTCTCCAACGTTGTCGCCGACATTATCAGCTATAACTGCGGGGTTACGCGGGTCATCTTCCGGTATGCCGGCCTCTACTTTACCGACAAGGTCGGCCCCCACATCTGCCGCCTTGGTATATATACCGCCCCCGACACGCGCAAAAAGCGCTATTGAGCTTGCACCAAAACCAAACGCTGTGATGATGCTTGGATCTCCGAAGAAGACAAACATTGCAAGAATTCCAAGAAGTCCTACTCCGACAACAGTCATACCCATAACGCTTCCGCCGGTAAACGCGATGGCAAGTGCATTGTTCATTCCGCTCATTGCAGCAAATGCAGTCTTCCCGTTCGCCTTAGTCGCTACCCTCATCCCAATGTAACCTGTAAGGGCACTGCAAAGTGCTCCTGAGACAAAGCATATAGCACTGGGCACGCCTATTTTCCATGCGAGTAAAGCTCCGACTATAATTACGAATGGTATAAGAGCTTTGTATTCCCTGTACAGAAATGCCATTGCCCCGCTCTGAATGATGCCGGAAAGTTCATTTATCTTGTCATTATCGACTTTAAATAACCTAATCTTTCCAGAAGCGTATGCTGCATACAAAAGTGCAGCTACGCCTATGCCTCCTATGATATACAAAATTCCCATTGCTGAAGTGACCCCCTCAAAGGTTTGGTGTTATCGACCTTTACAGTCGACCCAACTGATGATTATATCCGTGTTTAATGCAATTTTCAACTGTATATAGGGTCGATTACGAGAAAAAGGCTAATGTTTTACAAAAAATACATTTATTTTTTGTGTGCCGGGTTTAGGAGATAATTTAAATCAAAAAAACAGATAACAGCTTTGCTGCAATATAAATAATACTCAAAATTTTCATGCAAAACGATTGCAGAACACCCGGACATCGAAGATCATTGAATATTTTCTCTCTTCAAAACCAAGAGGATCTAAATGTTCTTTCCTTCCGTGTTGGCGTCAAGATAAACCCTTACCTGGGCATCCGTATTATTAGCGCCTTTTAAAGATGCTATCATACCCAGTATCCCTCCTCTTATAAAATCTGCAACAAAACCTTTCATCGGCAGAGGGGCATCTCCGATATATACCTTAGAACTCCTGTAAGCGGCCCCGCGCACAAGTCTTGACAGCCTTTCGGCAATGGCCGCCTCGTCACCTTCACTGAATATCTTCTCTCCGTCTCCGGTACCAAAGCGGTCATAAACGAGAAATATCCCCGGATGATCAAGCGCCTTCTCCCCATGTGAACACACCCATATTTTGGGGATCTCCAGTTCTTTGCCGCCTTCAAGTATCAGTAGCTCAGCGTCCGGAAAATATCTCGAAGCTATACACTGAGGTGTCGTTGTCTCATCGGCTGGAGCTTCACACCTAAGCCCGTCTTTCCCCCACAGCAGCGTTCTTGTTCCCATATCAGTTACAGAGCCTGTGTCAGTCTTTTCATTCATTAGGACATTTTCGCAAGTCCTTTTGATATAACCCGTTCTTATCCCAAGTTTTTGTAGCTCAGCAAGCAGTTTTCTGCAGAGCGTCGTTTTACCGCTGTTTTTATAACCTGACACAGCAATTATTTTTATCATGTTGTCCGCTCCTCATCTGATAATTTGTCATCTGGCAATGTACCGATGCTTTGCTCCGCCACTATGGCCTTGTATATATCAAGCATAAAAATACCAAGCGATAAAATAATCGGACCGATAAACAACCCAAGAAAACCCCAGTTGAAAAGCCCGCCAAAGATGCCTATAAATATTACAAGCATATGTATTTTGCTCTCCTCAGATATAAAGTAAGGTCTGATGAAGTTGTCCACCATGCTTACTACACCAACCCCCCACCCAAGAAGCATAAGGGCTCCTGAGATGTCATTCTGCAAAAGCAGGACAATGGAGCCCGGTATCCAAACAATGGGCGTACCGACAAATGGTATCATCCCTGTTATAAACATAAGAAAACCAAATAAAATCGGGTGCGAAAGCCCGACAAACCACCAGCCAAACCCACCCAGGCAACCCTGTACGCCTGCCGTGAATATAATGCCGTACACAACTGCCCTCAACATCTTTGCAGCCCTGTTAACAAAACTATCTCTGGCCTCGGTTGGGAGCGGTATGATATCCTTTATATAGGGAAAGATCTTATGCCCGTCCCTGACAAAAAAAAACGATGAGACAGTCACTACTGCCAGCAGATAGAAAATTTTGAACGCATTCCCCACTATTCCTTTGGAAATAACTCTTGCAACTCCGGTAGCCCAGTTGATAGTGCTGCCTACTATAGACTCCAGTATCGGCATACCGCGGAGAAAATCAAATTTAGATATGAGGCTGCCAAGTATTGGAACATCCCTGAACCTGAGCAGGATATCACTGTATGGACCTCTGAGAAAACCGCTCTCCATTATCGCCGCATATACTTTAACAAACTCCTTAATCAGAAAAAGCCCCAGAAGAAGCATCGGAATAAACATAAAAAAAAGTATCGCTGCAGTCGTAAGCCCGGCTGCTATATTTGCATAGCCGCCTTTAAAAATTTTTCCGTGTACATATTTATAGAACGGGTATGCGAAATATGAAAGCACTCCGGACCATAGCAGCGGCCGTGCAAGAGGAGAGATGATAATATATGTCAGCAACAGAAAAAACAGGAGAAGCAGCACAAAAGGAACTACACTCTCTTTGATTTTATTTGATATTACAAAATATCTTTCATCTTTCAACGATGAAACTCCCCCCCGTTTATTTCCTACATACCGCCATAACAGCCGCAAGTCCAGCACCTATCCCGTTGTCTATGTTAACGACAACAAGGCCTGGGCTGCAAGAACACAACATTGAACGAAGAGCTGTCTTACCGTTTTCAGCTATCCCATAGCCCACGGATGTAGGCAACCCAATCACCAGCGAAGGCACCAGACCAGCGACTACACTTGGAAGAGCCCCGTCCATGCCTGCCGCCACTATGACAGCGTCAGCTTCACATACTTCAGGCAGCACTTCTAAGAGCCTGTGGATACCAGCTACTCCGACGTCGTAAAAACGCTTGACAGCACAGCCCGAAAATTCCGCTATGCCTGCCGCCTCTTCCGCCACAGGAACATCTGTGCTGCCAGCAGACAACACAACAATGGCAGATCCGTTAGGTTCTATTCTGTTGTACCCTGTCATTCCCAGCCGCGAAACAGGATCATAACGGAACGGAGAGATAACAGACGCAATAAGCTCATACTGCTCAACGCTCATCCTGCTGAAGGCAGTATCCAGCCTTTTTGTATTTATATCTTCCGCAATTACACGCAACTGCTCATCGGACTTTCCGGGGCAGAAAATAACCTCAGAAAACCCCTTTCTTTCTCTCCTCGCAAAATCAAGTCTGACTTCCGCTGCCTTAGATTTCATAGTATTCAAAAATACATCTCCTTGTCATTCCCACTCTATCGTTGCAGGCGGCTTGCTCGTAACATCAAAAACGATACGGTTGACATGCGGGACCTCATTGCAGATACGGCGTGAGACTGTATCCAAAAGCTCATAAGGCAGGTGCACCCATTCTGCTGTCATTGCGTCAAGCGATGCTACCGCACGAAGAGCTATAGTCTCACCGTATGTCCTCACGTCGCCGACAACTCCTACGCTGCGGACCGGCAGCAGCGTGCAGAACGCCTGCCATATCTCGTCGTAGAGTCCGAATTTTCGTATCTCCTCTATAAATATCGCATCCGCCTCGCGCAAAACATCCAGCCTCTCTTTCTTGAGTTCACCGAGGCAGCGCACGGCAAGCCCGGGGCCGGGGAAAGGATGGCGCTGCAGAAAATGCGGTTCAATACCAAGAACCTTTCCCACGGCCCTTACTTCGTCCTTAAAAAGATCTCTGAGTGGCTCAAGGAGCTGCATTTTCATATCATCAGGCAATCCTCCGACATTATGGTGGCTCTTGATGACTCCCCCTCCGCCGTGACCGCTCTCAACAACATCCGGATATATGGTCCCCTGAAGCAGCCAGTCCGAGCCGCCTATTCTGCGCGCCTCTTCCTCAAACACACGTATGAATAGCTCTCCGATAATTTTGCGCTTTTCCTCAGGGTCAGTTACTCCTGCCAAGGCTTTGAGGAATCGCTCCTCAGCATCGACATAGCGAACGTTGAGATGCAAGGATTTGTATGTCTCCATGACCTGTCTGCCCTCATCTTTACGTAGCATCCCATGGTCGACAAAAATACAGAAAAGATTCTTTCCGACTGCCCTGGAAGTGATAACAGCCGAGACAGTTGAATCCACTCCCCCGGATAGACCGCAGATTACCCTGCCGCTCCCTACCATGTTGCGTATCTTCTCTATTTCGCGGTCTATCCAGTTGTGCCCAAGGTCCCAATCGGCCGTGCAGCCGCATATATCAAAGAGGAAGGCCGAAAGTATCTCGCTTCCCTTCGGCGTGTGTACGACTTCCGGATGGAACTGCAGACCGCTTATCCTGCCGTCAGATGACTCAAAGCCGGCAAGGGCTCCGCTCTCACTGACGGCCGTCGCAACAAATCCGTCAGGAAGTCCGACGACCTGATCCCAGTGGCTCATCCATACATCGAGGATCTTCTCGTCAGCAAGTTTATCGAACACGCGGCCGCGGCCAAGCAGCCTGACCCTGGCACGCCCGTACTCGGCGGCGCTGCCACGCTGGACCTTGCCTCCAAACTGATGAGCAAGGATCTGCATTCCGTAGCATATGCCAAGTATTGGGATCCCTGATTTCAGTACAGACATCGGAATGAAGGGAGAATCTTTGTCAAGCACGCTGCGTGGCCCCCCGGAAATAATAATTCCTGCCGGAACCGTTTCATTGATTTTATCCTCTGCAGCGTCCCAGAAAAGTATCTCACTGAAGACGCCAAGTTCTCTGACACGCCTGGCTATAAGTTGTGTGTATTGAGAACCGCAGTCAAGGATAAGTATTTTATTCTTTTTTTCCATCATCACGGGGAGTC
>JAJFTP010000038.1 GCA_021372895.1 Synergistaceae bacterium | reverse complement strand
CTGGATTCCCGATCTCGAAACGCACTCGAAATAGTTCAGTCACTATGGTGATTTGTTATGTCCCTCTTTCGAGGAACAGTGTCCTTCCTGATCAAAAGCATGCGGGAAAGACGGTGGGAAAGTTAAACGGATTTACTTTATTCTGTTGCGGATCATCTCCAGAAAATATCTGTGGACCGTGCCGTCCTCTGTTACCTCGGGATGGAATGCGGTGACGAGCATGTTTTTTTCTCTGGCCGCGGTCGGAGAACCCTTCTCAGTCGCGAGTACCTCGACATTTTTTCCGACATGGGATATGTACGGGGCGCGGATGAACGGCATCAGTATCGGCCCCTTTCCCGCGAATGTGCCGTATGCGGTGAAGCTGCCAAGCTGTCTTCCGTATGCATTGCGCTTCACTGTTATGTCCATGACGGCGAAGTGTTGCCTGCTGTCGTTTTCTATCTCTTTTGCGAGCAGGATCATACCCGCGCAGGTCCCGTAGACGGGAAGGCCGTTTTCCAGCATAGCCCTGATCCTTTCAAACAGTCCGGACTCACGCAGAAGTTTGCCCTGGGCTGTACTCTCCCCTCCCGGGAGGATAAGCCCGTCGATGTCTGCGTCAAGATCCGCTGTGCTGCGGATCTCCACTGGCTGTGCGCCGAGTTTGCACAGCATGGAGCAGTGTTCGGCGAATGCTCCCTGTACGGCAGTAACACCGACCCTGATGATATCGTCCATTTTTTATTTGCCCCGCTCCGCCATAAGTACCGCTATCTCGTCTTCGTTGATTCCGACCATTGCCTCGCCTAGGTTTTCAGATATTTCGGCAAGTATTTTCGGATCGTTGTAGTTTGTAACGGCTTTTACTATTGCCGCCGCGCGTTTCTGCGGGTTGCCTGATTTGAATATCCCGCTTCCCACAAATACGCCTTCCGCGCCGAGCATCATCATGAGCGCTGCGTCCGCAGGAGTCGCGACCCCGCCTGCCGCGAAGTTGACGACCGGCAGCCGCCCTTCTTCGTGGACGGAGAGAAGGAGTCCATAAGGTACCTGAAGTTCCTTTGCAGCTTCGAAGATCTCATCCTTGCGCATGGATCTTACTCGGCATATCTCGGCGTTGATGCTTCTCATGTGGCGCACTGCCTGAATTATGTCGCCTGTCCCTGGTTCGCCTTTCGTTCTTATCATGGCTGCGCCCTCTTCGATCCTGCGCAGTGCTTCGCTCAGACTGCGTGCGCCGCAGACAAACGGGACGCGGAAAGCTGTCTTGTCAATGTGGTGGATGTCATCCGCAGGGCTGAGGACTTCGCTTTCATCGATGTAGTCTATCTCTATTGCCTCGAGTATGCGGGCTTCGGCTATATGTCCGATGCGGCACTTAGCCATGACCGGGATCGATACAGCCTGTTGGATGCTCCTGATCATCCCAGGGTCGCTCATCCTCGATATTCCTCCGGCCTGTCTGATGTCTGCGGGGATGCGCTCAAGCGCCATTACCGCGCAGGCTCCGGCATCTTCGGCTATCTTTGCCTGTTCGGGCGTCGTGACGTCCATGATAACGCCGCCTTTGAACATTTTCGCAAGGTCTCTGTTAAGCTTTATTTGTTCCTCGTTTGTCATAATCTTTTCCCCCTATTGTAAATACGTTTAAATCCCTTTATAGTTATATGAGTTAATTGTCATTTTAACAATGGACAGATTTAGATATTTTAAGCATGACAGATTTCATCCGAGGTGATTTTAAAATGCTTTATAATTTTCTTGACATTGATAAAAATTCTGACGTCCCTTTATGGCGCCAGCTGCGTGAAAGCATAGCCAGAGCGCTGTCGGAAGGCAGGATAGAGGTGGGGAGCCGTCTGCCGTCGATCCGCGATCTTGCCGGGGAGCTTGGCGTTAGCAGGTCGCCGGTTGAGAATGCCTATGTGCAGATGCAGATAGACGGACTTATAGAGAGCAGGCCCAAGAGCGGGTTCTTCGCACTCTCTCCCCCTGAGAATACAGGCGATGCGGTTTTGCTGCAGCGCAACGAGGCTCCTCTACGGCAGGCGCGGTATGATTTCCGCGGCGGCCGCGTAGACGCGAAAACAGCTGATATCGATATATGGCGCAGACATCTCCGTATAGCGCTGAATAAGCAGGACGAGATCATTTCCAACGGAGATCCGCAGGGAGAACCGGAGCTGAGGGAAGCACTTGTCGGGTACTGTTATACGGCGCGCGGGGTCAGTGCCTCTGCCGACAGGATCGTGATAGCCTCGGGGACACAGCAGCTGCTGGCTGCTTTATGCAGGATACTTGGGCGCAGCGGGAGAGCTGTGATGGAGCGGCCCGGTTTTGCACAGGCAGAACAGATTTTTCTCGATTTCGGCTGGGATGTGCATTTCCTGGATGGAGACAAGGATGACAGGATAGCCGAAGAGCTGAAGGATCGCGCGGCAGATCTTTTTGCAGATATAACTTCCAACAGGCCGCAGGTCCCGGTGTCTAAACTTTCCCGCAGAAGAAAACAGATCCTTGAATGGGCGGCGCAAAACGGTAAATATGTTCTGGAGGACGACTATAATGGCGAGCTCCGCTATGTCTCGCGCCCCGTGCCGTCGCTTCAGGGACTTGCCCCCGAGCATGTCATATACATCGGCAGTTTTTCCAGGCTCCTGCTTCCTTCGGTTCGAATCGCATACATGGTGCTGCCGAAAAAACTCACAGAAGCGGCGAAGGATAAGAGCTCATTATATGACCAGACCTCGAGCAAAATAGAGCAGCTTGCCCTTGCCGAATACATAAGGGAAAGGCATCTGGAAAGGCACCTCAGAAGGAGCAGGAAAATCTACCAGATGAAGAGCCGCGCGCTTCTTTCTGCTTTGTCCGGAGAATTCGGCAGCGACGCAGATTGTGTCCTGCTTGAAACATCACTGGCCGTGGCGCTGTCACTGCATACGGATGCCGGCGCGGATGAGTTGGCTGATGCGTCGAAGAGAGCAGGCATACTTATAGAACCGTTACATACTGCCGAGAGCGGTTTCCCATCTGTGCTTCTATCTTTCTCCGGAATTCCGCCGGAGGACATAGGACCTGCCGTGCATGAGCTCAAAGCCGCATGGAGTGATTTTATATAGCAACCAACTTCTCATAGACCGGTCATAAGTAATGCACAGGTGCAGTATATGACAGGTTCACGTAACCCATTGCGCATTATTTATATATGGCTTCCTGTCCCGCTAAAGCAGAGAGCGTCTCCGATGTTTATTGAGAGGCTGCTGTAGGGCATCGGTCCGGCCATGCCGGCGGTAGACATCATAACTGAGGCGACGGTATGCCATCCGGGGAACTTTTTTGTCAGTAGCCAGACAGAAAGAGGAAAAAGAGTATAAAGGCACTGATTATGCGTGACGAAATATGGCCATAAAACAGCGGCGATAAGATTGCGCCGACGTAATATTGACGTATAATATATAGATATATTTATAAGTGTTTAATCCAAAGGCGGCGACCATATGAAGGACTATAATGAAATAGCTGATATTTTCAAGGCTCTCGCTGATCCCAACAGGATCATGATTATCGACATGCTGTCATGCGGAGAACTCTGTGCGTGTAAGATCCTTGAAAGGCTGTGTCTGTCACAGCCTACGCTCTCGCACCACATGAAGATACTCTGCCAGGCAGAGCTTGTCAGGGGCAGGAAAGATGGTAAATGGATGCACTACACGCTTTCTCAAGAAAGGTTTGCGGAACTTGGCGGACTGGTAAAGGAACTCTCGTCAGCCAAGGATGATTGTATCTGCAAAAGCGAAGAGGACTGACTAAGGACAGCTGATCAAAAAGCTCGAAAGCAGGCGGGATAAAGCGCCTTTATTCCGACACCGCTGCCATAACCTGTTATCGGGTTATGGCGCAGGATGCGGTTTTTTGTCAGTTGCCCAACCGGCTTAACAGAACTTCAATATCATCACAAAATGGCTGACACTTCCCAGGATGACAAATATGTGGAATATCTCATGAAAACCGAGCCAATCAGGTACTATATTGGGGCGTTTTATGGCATATATTATGCCGCCGACTGTGTATAATATCCCTCCCGCAAGCAGCCATAAAATAGCCTGCGATCCTGCCGCCCTGTACAATGGCACTACCGCAAACACCGCTATCCAGCCCATTATTATGTAGATGCCGGTGTAAAGCCATCTTGGTATATTGAAAAAGAACATTTTCATCACGATACCGACTAAAGCACATGACCATATCACAGACAGAAGGGTGTAGCCGGTTGCTCCTCTGAGCAGTGTAAGGCACACAGGTGTATATGTGCCCGCAATAAGCACAAAAATCATGCTGTGGTCAAGTTTCTGAAGTATCCGTATGACTTTTTCGGAGCTGTTTACAAGATGATACACGGCGCTGGCCGTGTAAAGCAGTATCATACTGGCGCCGAATACAGAAAATGATACTATCTCCCATACGTCCTGATTTCTTATAGCGACGTACAAAAGAACAGCCAATGCAACAACGGAGAGAAGGGCTCCGATCAGATGGCTGAAGCCGCTGGCGGGCTCCCTGAATATTTTTTTCATCGCAATACCTCCTAAATCATTGCCGCATTTTTTACCTACCCTAAATCACATGCATTGCGCGAGCGTACTGTAGCAGTCAATTTTTTGCGCATTTGATCATTCTGTATTTTCATAATTATAAGCCAAATATAAAATTACGGAATTGTTCATTTCTGCCTAAAACCCACATAAAAGAATAATTATATATACATTGACATTTATCTATATGTAATCTATATTATCACGTGGAAAGAGTAATGTCGGTCTGGAGGCGGGTATATATGAAAATAATAGGAAGCTTCTTCCTGTTTATTCAAAATCAGGTGCTGGGGATGAAATGGCTCAATGTTCTTGCAGGACATTTTGTCGGTGCAGTCGGCCTCGACACGGCGTCGAAGGCAGGCGGGTCGCTGCAGTTCTTTATCTTTGACGGGATAAAGATATTTGTTCTCCTTTCGGTACTGATTTTCATAATCTCGTATATACAGAGTTACTTTCCGCCGGAGCGCACAAAGAGGATACTGGGACGTTTTCGCGGGGTCAGGGCAAACACTCTTGCAGCGCTTCTGGGTACTGTGACGCCGTTCTGCTCATGCTCGTCCATACCGCTTTTTATCGGATTTACAAGCGCCGGGCTGCCTCTTGGCGTGACGTTTTCCTTCCTCATCTCTTCGCCGCTTGTTGATCTCGGATCGCTGATACTTCTTATGAGTATATTCGGTGCGAAGATAGCCGTGGCCTACGTTATAGTTGGTCTTATGCTCGCAGTTGCGGGAGGTACCATGATCGAGGCCATGCACCTTGAGCGTTATGTCGAGGAGTATATCAAGGCTATAGGCAGCGTTGACTTGGAGTCGCCCGACCTTACCCGCCGCGACAGGCTGATTTACGCGAAGGATCAGGTCGCGTTCACGGTCAAAAAAGTTGCGCCGTATATATTTATCGGAGTGGGCATTGGTGCGCTTATCCATAATTGGATACCTCAGGAGCTTGTAGAAAGGGTTCTCGGCGATAAAAATCCGTTCTCCGTTTTGCTCGCGACTGCGATAGGCATCCCGATGTACGCCGATATCTTCGGCACGCTGCCGATTGCGGAGGCCCTCTATGCTAAAGGAGTCGGACTTGGTACCATCATGTCGCTGATGATGGCGGTAACGGCACTTTCCCTGCCGTCGGTAATAATGCTGCGCAAGGCGGTCAAGCCTCCGCTTCTGATGTTTTTTGTCGGTATTGTGTCTTTTGGGATAATAACGATCGGCTATACTTTTAACGCATTTGGCCGGATGTTTATGTAGGTTTTTCCACAGTTTAAAAAGGGGAGGTAACGATATGTTAGGTTTTGGTAAGAAGAAAGATAAAAATAACTGCTGCTGCGGAAATATTGATGCTGAGACGATCAAGGAGGCGCAAGCGGGGGGCTCCGCGGTGAAAGTCCTGGGCATGGGGTGCTCAAACTGCAAAATACTTGCTGATAATGCAGTAAAAGCGCTTGAACGGCTCGGCATGGAGCCGGCAGTCGAAAAGATTACAGACATGGCGCAGATCGCGGCTTATGGTGTTATGTCAACGCCGGCACTTGTCATAGGGGGCAAAGTAGTTTCAGCCGGGAAAGTGCTGAGCACTGAAGAAATAGTAAAACTTATGCAGAAACAGGGCGCTCAGCCGAAATAATCACAGAAACCCACGCGGATAGGGTCTTTTAATGTAAGAGGGGAAAAATAGATGCAGAATATAACGAATGGCGTGAAAAATATAAAAATACCGTCGATATCTATCACTTCTTCTCATTGGCTTGGACTTGTGGCCAAACGCGGAGGAACATTCTTCATCCGGATATCTGTCAATATCGTCGGCTGATGAAGTGCCTTTAAGGGCCCGGCGGGCCTTATAGGAATTCCGGAAGAAGAGACGGAAAAATATATCGAGCTCTGTGTCACGGATATCAGAGGAGATGTTTATCCCGGACTGAGATGTCTGCTGCACGAGGATTGCATAGGGAAATTTTCCAAGACAGCCGAAGGAGATATGCTTCTGTTTACCGAACAGAGCGGGACTATCAGATGCAGATTTAAAAACCTGCCCGGCGTTGACCGCAGATAGGCTGTCAGTGATTTTTACCCCCGCCGCTTACTTTATGTGAGAAATTTCAGTATATTCAGTATATAATGTTCCCGGGGGTGGGGGGTAAATGAGGCGAAAGGATAAAGAAGTCACATCCAAGGAATGGATGGAGCAGGTTCTGCAGGACGGTGTCTGGCTCGGACTTGCTATGTCCGGTGCGGGTGGGTGGCCGTATGTCCTGCCGATGAACTATGGCTGGGGCGACGGTTTCCTTGTGATCCACGGTGCAAAAGAAGGCAAGAAAATCGATATGCTGAAGGCAAACCCAAAAGTTTGCTTCAACGTTACCGTTGATGAAGAAATCGTCCGATGCGAGGAAGATCCGTCAGAGTTCAGCATGAAATACCGCAGTGTCACCGGATACGGAGTCGCGCATTTCCTGGAGGATATTGACGAAAAGAGGGATGCCCTGCATGTGCTTATGCGCCACTATGACGGGCCTACGGAGCCGATGCCCGACGGGATGCTTTTGGCGGTATCTGTTATAAGAATAGAAATAACTGAGATGACAGGGAAGGTCAGTTATTACCCAAAACCGGAATAAGTGGAATACCTGAACTTTCCAATCGCCTTCCGAGTGTTTCTCAGCGGAGATCCAGCGGGTTCACGGTCTTAAAGACACTTTATCTCATCTGTAAAACATAAATGTAAGACGAGAAAGGAGAATGTTACAGCCTCTCTAATAGCAACGAATAGCAACGACCGGGAAAGCTGAGCGAAATATCATTTACATTTATTGTTTTTTGTTCGATAAAACAGGCTCTATCTGCATTGACAGGGGCATAAGAGAGTAATACAATAGTCTGAGTGTCATTTTCATAATATAAGGCACGGATGATTTTTTACAACATATTCCATAACGTATTTACTTCAACAGAATCATAATTTAAAACACAGGGAG